>NZ_JBMQQZ010000091.1:0-82070 GCF_057362025.1 Bordetella sp.
CAGTGAAACGCCTTCGCGCCGATGATAGTGGACGGACGTCTGTGAAAGTAGGTCATCGTCAGGCTCTTATCCCCAAAACCCCGCTGGATACTCCAGCGGGGTTTTGCTTTATGTGGCGGCAGCTCCCTCCAGATCGAACCGCGCCGGATGACTTGTCTGGTGCCAGGAAACGGCTTTCGCGGAATTCAGTTTTCCGGAGTTTCACGGCCTAGGGGCTTGCGTGGAGTGCGATAATTCGCGCTTACGGTGTGGGCGCGATGTTCGTAGCCTTGCAGTCGCCTGATGAAAAAACAAGTGGATGAGCAATGATCGAAATAGATCAGACCGCAGTACCGCGGAAGCAGAAGTTTTATCAGATTCTGTATGTGCAGGTGTTAGTCGCAATCGTCATCGGTATCTTGCTGGGCTACTACAAGCCTGAGACAGCGGAGGCGATGCGCCCACTGGGTGACGGCTTTATCAAGCTGGTCAAGTTGATCATTGCTCCCGTCATCTTCCTCACGGTCAGTACCGGGATCGCGGGAATGAACGACCTGAAGCGTGTCGGTCGTGTCGCGGGCAAGGCCTTCGCGTATTTTCTGGTCTTTTCCACAGTCGCGTTGATCGTCGGCATGGTGGTCAGCCACATTGTCCAGCCCGGCGCAGGCATGCACGTTAATCCGCAGACACTGGATAACAAGGCTGTTGCCGATTACGTCACCAAGGCGCATGACAGCACCATCACCGGCTTCCTGATGAATGTGATCCCCAGCTCGCTGGCCGGGCCCTTCGTCACGGGCGACATCCTCCAGGTGCTGTTCGTGTCGGTTCTGTTCGGCGTCGCGCTGGCCCTGGTCGGCGACCGCGGCAAGCCGGTGCTGGATCTGCTGAACGCAGTGGCGCATCCCGTCTTCAAGATGGTTGCGATACTGATGCGCGCCGCCCCCATCGGGGCTTTCGGTGCGATGGCTTTTACCATCGGCAAATACGGCATCAGGTCGGTGATAAACCTCGCGGCACTGGTCGGTACGTTCTACGGAACCGCGATTCTTTTCGTGGTTGTCGTGCTCGGCCTCGTGGCGCGCTACAACGGTTTCTCCATCATCAAGCTGGTTCGCTATATCCGCGAGGAACTCCTGCTTGTGCTCGGCACCAGCTCGTCCGAGGCCGCGCTGCCCAGCCTGATGCAAAAGATGGAGCGCGCCGGCTGCTCCAAGTCCGTGGTCGGGTTGGTGGTGCCGACGGGGTATTCGTTCAATCTGGACGGCACCAATATTTACATGACCATGGCGGCGCTGTTCATCGCCCAGGCTTGCGACATCCATCTGTCTCTGGGCGACCAAGTGCTTTTGCTGCTGGTGGCCATGCTCAGTTCGAAAGGAGCTGCAGGCGTTACGGGCTCCGGCTTTATCACGCTGGCCGCCACGCTGTCGGTCGTGCCCAGCCTGCCGATCGCCGGCATGGCCTTGATTCTCGGTGTGGACCGCTTCATGTCCGAGTGCCGCGCGCTGACGAATCTGGTCGGCAATGCCACGGCGTCCGTGGTCGTTGCCCGTTGGGAAGGCCAGTTGGACAAGGCCGCGCTGGATGCCGCGCTGAACGGCAATCCCCGGCAGGCGGCACCTCCCCAACCGGCCGTGGCGGCGGGGCGCTAAGCCCCGCACAGGCCGGGCGCGCCGCTTCCGGCACCCATAGCGGTTATGACATGCCCTGGCGCGCGAACCGCGCCAGGGCATGTGGTTTTTAAGGCAAGGCGATATCGACGCGCCGCAGCAGCGCCGCGGTTTCGAACAGGGGCAATCCCATCACGCCGGTGTAGCTGCCGTCGATGCGCTCGATGAACGCGGCTGCCAGCCCCTGGATGCCATAGGCCCCTGCCTTGCCGTACGGTTCTCCGCTGTCGCAATAGCGGCGGACCTCGCCGGGGTCCAGCGGCCGCATCCATACTTGCGTAACCGAGACCTTTTCGTGCAAGCGGTCGTGCGCGAACAGTGCGACGGCAGTGTGAACCTCGTGGCGGGAATCGGAGAGCCGCGTCAGCATATGAATGGCGTGATCGCGGTCGGCCGGCTTGCCCAGGACCTCCCCATCCAGGATGACGGTTGTATCGGCGGCCAGCAAGGGCAGGTGCGGTAGATTCATGTCCTGCCGGTATTGCTCGCCCCGGACCGCTTTTTCACGAGCGGTTCGGCGGACGTAATCGGTTGCCGGCTCGCCCGCGTGTTGCGGCTCGTCCTCGCCCGGAGGCGAGGGCACGTCCAGCACGCGATGCGGCAGGCCGATTTGCATGAGCAATTCGCGCCGGCGGGGGCTGGCCGAGGCAAGGTACAAGCGGGGGGCGGGAGCTCGATCGGAAGACATGGTGGCGTGCGCGGGGTTCACGCGCGGTGATAAGGATGATTGCTCAGGATCGCCCATGCGCGGTAGATCTGTTCCGCAAGCAGTACGCGCACCATCGGGTGCGGCAGGGTCAGCGAAGACAGGCGGATCAAACCGTCGCAGGAGGCTTTCAGCGTTGCGTCCAACCCGTCAGGCCCGCCCACCAAAAGCGCGACGTCACGGCCCTGCCCGCGCCACTGCTCGAGCGTCTTCGCCAGTGCAGCCGTCGTCAGGTCGCGTCCACGTTCGTCGAGGGCGATCCTCAACGCGCCGGGCGGCGCACCTGCCTCTATGCGCTTGGCTTCCGCCGCCATCATCTGCGCCGTGGTCTTGCCGGTGGTGCGCGGTTCGGGTTTGATCTCCCGCAGTTCGAGCGCGCAATCGGCGGGCAGCCGGCGGGCATAGTCGTCCCACGCGGTTTGGACCCAGGCCGGCATGCGGTTGCCGACGGCGACGACGACGAGCTTCACGGTGTGCGGATTCCGAGGGCGGCCAGGGCATTCATCGTGTGGCGCCTTGCCGGTTCAGATATCGTCTTCGTCGTAGGTGGCGCCGGACAGGGCCGCGCGCGAGGACTGCGGCAGCAGCTTGACCCGGACGGGCTTGCCGCCCCAGATTTCTTCCAGGTTGTAGTACTCGCGTATCGCCGGCTGCATGACATGGACAACGATGTCGCCGAGATCGATAACTACCCATTCGCCCGTGTCTTCGCCTTCGACGGTGACCGACAATTTCAGGGCGCGGCCGCGGTTCGCCACACTGGAGGCCAGGGCGCGGGTCTGCCGGTTCGACGTGCCGCTGGCAATGACGACCCGATCGAACAGGCTGGTCAGATGGGTGGTATTGAAGACCTTGATATCCTGCGCCTTGACGTCTTCAAGGGCGTCAATGACAGCGCGTTGTAGTTTCTGTATTTCCATGTCGCAACTATAACCGCCGCCCGCGTATTTCGGGTCGTGGATGCTGCTCCGCCGTTGGACGAGGGCTATTCCTCAGTCATGGTAGAGACGGTGGGCACGGATGTATCGATATACCGGTTCGGCGACCAGTCCATCGACCGGCAAATCATGTGCCAGGCGATCCCGGATCGCCGATGCGGAAACAGGCATTTCCGCGAAAGGGACTATCTCTACGCCACGTTGCTGCACCGCCAGATGGTGTTGGAGCCGCGCCGGCGGCTCCAGGGGGATCCCGGGGCGCGTGGCCACGGCCAGGTCCACGCCGTCCGCAATGGCCTGCCATTCCCGCCAGGTGCAGAAATTGGCCAGCTGATCCGCGCCGAGCAGCCATACATAGCGATGCTCCGCCGGCAGGCCGCGCACGGTATCGATGGTGTAGGTGGGGCCGCCGCGGTCGATTTCGGCGGTATTCAATACGATCCCGGGTTCATCGGCAATGGCCAGGCGGATCATGTCGCAGCGTTGCGACGGTGTCGCCCGCAGCGGCCCTCTTTGCCAGGGCGCGGCCGCGGGAATCAACTGGACTTGTGCCAGGTCCAGAGCATCCAGTGCCGCGTGCGCCAGCGCGAGATGGGCCACATGCACGGGGTCGAAGCTGCCACCCAGCAAGCCGATGCGTTTCAAAGCCAGTCCCGGGGCACAAGAAAGGCGGCGAGGGCAGCTTCCGGCGTGCCCGGGTCGGGTTTCCAGTCGTAGCGCCAGTTGGCGACGGGGGGCATCGACAAAAGTATGGATTCTGTCCGGCCGCCGGACTGCAGGCCGAACAGGGTGCCGCGGTCATAGACCAGATTGAATTCGACGTAGCGGCCTCGGCGGTAGGCCTGGAAGGCACGCTCACGCTCGCCGTACGGTTCGTTCCTGCGCAGCTCCACGATGGGCATATAGGCAGGGAGGAAGGCATCCCCGACATCGCGGACCAGGGCAAAGCAGGCGTCGAATCCGGGTTCGGCCAGGTCGTCGAAGAATACGCCGCCGATACCGCGCGTTTCGGAACGATGCTTCAGATAGAAGTACTCGTCACACCACTTTTTGAAACGGGGATAATAGTCTTCACCATGCGGCGCGAGCGCGTCGCGGCAGGTGCGGTGGAAATGGCGGGCATCCTCTTCGAAGGCGTAGTAGGGAGTCAGGTCCATGCCGCCACCGAACCAGAATGCGGATGTCTCGCCGCTGTGGCGCGCCGGCGCAACAAAAAGCCGAACATTCATGTGCACGGTGGGCACATAGGGATTGCGTGGATGCAGCACCAGCGATACGCCCATCGCCTGCCAGGGCCGGCCGGCCAGCTCCGGGCGCCGCGCGCTGGCCGAAGGCGGCAGGTTCTGACCCGTGACATGACTGAACAGCACGGCCGCGCGTTCGAACACCGACCCGCCTTCCAGCATCCGCGATACACCGCCGCCGCCTTCCGGTCTTTCCCATGCATCCGTACGGAAGGCGGTGCCGTCCGCCTGCTCCAGGGCTGCGACGATGCGCGCCTGCAGGTTGGCGAAGTAGTCCCTGGCCGACTCAACGGCGGATTCGAAGGGAAGAAGGGATGCGGATGCGGCGTTCATTTCAAGTGCTTGTTTTCGGTTTGGGCGGTACGCGTTTGAGGGCGCGCCAGCCGATATCGGTACGGTACTGGCGGCCATCGAACACGACCCGGTCCACGGTTTCGTAAGCGCGCTCGCGGGCCATGCGTACCGAATCCCCCAGGGCCGTTACGCACAGGACGCGACCACCCGAGGTCTTGACCTGATCACCGTCCAATTGCGTGGCAGCGTGGAACACCATGCAATCCGCGGCGTCTTCCGGCAAGCCGGCAATCACGTCGCCGGTACGTGGCGTACCAGGATAGTTGTGTGCCGCCAGCACCACGCCCAGGGCGGTGCGCCGGTCCCAGACGATATCCGCCTGGTTCAGCGTTCCGGCAATGGCATGTTCCAGCACATCGACGAAGTCGCTTTTGATCCGCATCATGATCGGTTGCGTTTCCGGATCGCCCATGCGGCAGTTGAACTCCAGTACCTTGATCGGGCGGTCCGGATCGTCGCCGGCCGCGATCATCAGGCCGGCATAAAGAAAACCCGTATACGGCAGGCCGTCGCGCGCCATGCCCTGGACCGTGGGCAGGATGACTTCCCGCATGATGCGATGGTGCAGCTCCGGCGTCACCACCGGTGCCGGCGAATAGGCGCCCATACCGCCGGTGTTGGGCCCCTGGTCGCCGTCCTTCAGCCGCTTGTGGTCCTGGCTGGTCGCCAATGCCAGCACATTGCGTCCGTCGACCATGACGATGAAGCTCGCTTCTTCGCCTTCCAGGCATTCCTCGATGACCACGCGGGCCCCGGCAGTGCCCAGCGAGCCATCGCCCAGCATGGCGTCGACGGCCGTGTGCGCCTCTTCCAGCGAGGTCGCGACCACCACACCCTTGCCGGCGGCCAGACCGTCGGCCTTGATCACGATGGGGGCGCCTTCCTGGTCGATATAGGCGTGCGCCAGCGCGGGGTCGGTGAAGGTCTGGTACCGAGCGGTGGGAATGTTGTGCCGCACCATAAAGGCCTTGGCGTAGTCCTTAGAGCTTTCCAGCTGCGCGGCGGCTTTGGTAGGACCGAAGATTTTCAGGCCGCGCGAGCGGAATACATCGACGACGCCCGCGGCCAGGGGCGCCTCAGGCCCGACCACGGTAAGCGATATCCCTTCGCGCTGGACGAAGTCCGCCAGTTCTTCCGCCTGGGTCAAGGGCACGTTTTGCAGGCTGTCGTGCTGCGTGCCGCCGTTGCCGGGGGCGACATAAATCTTATGCACGCGCGGCGACTGCGCCAGACGCCAGGCGAGGGCATGTTCGCGGCCGCCCGAACCGATAACCAGGAGTTTCATAGTGAATGGCTGATAAAGATAAACGCGTGGGGACTGCGCCGGGGAGCGCCGTGGCGGCGCCACGAGAAGGGAGACCCGCGCGCGGCAGGCCCAGGGAGATCAGGCGCCGGTTTCATCGAGGATGGCGGTGGTATAGACCTCCTGCACATCATCCAGCCCTTCCAGCGCATCGAGCAGCTTTTGCATCTTGACGGCGTCCTCGCCCGCGAGCTCGGTTTCGTTCAACGCCTTCATGATGACGCCGTCCATCTCGGCCTTCAGACCGGCGGCTTCGAAGGCCTGGCGCAGCGCCGCGTAGTCGGCCGGCGCGCAGATGACTTCGATCACGCCTTCGGCGTCCGTTACGACGTCTTCGGCGCCGGCTTCCAGGGCGGTTTCCATCACTTTGTCCTCGGGCGTGCCGGGCGCGAAAATGAACTGGCCGCAGTGCTTGAACATGAACGCCACCGAGCCCTCCTGGCCCAGGTTGCCGCCGTTCTTGGCGAACGCATGGCGCACCTCCGCGACCGTGCGAGTGCGGTTGTCGGTCATGCAGTCGACGATGACCGCCGCGCCGCCCACGCCATAGCCTTCGTAGCGCACTTCCTCGTAGTTGTCGCCGTCCGCGCCGCCCGCGCCGCGCTGGATGGCGCGCTGGATGTTGTCCTTGGGCATGTTGGCGTCGGTGGCCTTGTCCCAGGCCAGCCGCAAGCGCGGGTTGCTTTCCGGATCGGCTCCGCCGGCACGTGCCGCAACGGTGATTTCACGGATGATCTTGGTCCACAGCTTGCCGCGCTTGGCGTCCTGGCGGCCCTTGCGGTGCTGAATATTGGCCCATTTACTGTGTCCGGCCATGGCTTTCCGAATAAGAGTGAGGCAAAGATGGGTATTTTACCGTGCCGCTTCTGCCGCGCGGTGATCCGGGTGTGTTGCGCTGGCGCGCGGCGCGGCGGAGAATGGCCGCGCCGACGCCGCAAACACCATCTGGAGATCGCCATGTCCGACACCGCCACATCCGTTCCTCCCTTGCGAGTCGCCCGGCACGACGGCCAGGACCTGGGGCTGCTTCCCGCCATGGCGAACCGGCACGGTTGTATCACTGGCGCTACCGGCACCGGCAAGACCGTCACCTTGCAAGTCCTGGCGGAGCAATTCTCGCGCATCGGCACGCCCGTCTTCCTGGCCGACGTCAAGGGCGACCTGACGGGTATCTCGCAGATGGGCAGCGCCACCCCGAAACTGCGTGAACGCCTGGACTCCCTGGGGCTGCCAGAACCGGTCTGGGGCGCCGCGCCGGTGGTGCTCTGGGACGTATTCGGAGAACAGGGCCACCCGGTGCGCGCGACCGTCTCCGATATGGGTCCGCTGCTGCTTTCCCGCATGCTGGAGCTCAACGATACCCAGGAAGGCGTGCTGGCCCTGACGTTCAAAGTTGCCGATGACGAAGGCCAACTGCTGTTGGACCTGAAGGATTTGCGCGCGATGCTGCAGGACGTCGCGGATCGTGCGCCGTCGCTGAAAACACGGTATGGCAACGTCTCCGCCGCCACCGTGGGCGCCATCCAGCGCGGCTTGCTCCGGCTGGAATCGCAGGGCGCACAGGCGTTCTTCGGCGAACCGATGCTGGAGATGGACGATCTGCTGCGCGTCGATGCGCAGGGGCGCGGCGTGGTCAGCATCCTGGCGGCGGATAAACTGATGCAGGCGCCGCGGCTATATGCGATCTTCCTGCTGTGGCTGCTGGCCGAACTGTACGAAAAACTGCCCGAGATCGGCGACCCGGACAAGCCCCGGCTGGTGTTTTTCTTCGACGAAGCGCACCTGCTCTTCCAGGATGCGCCCAAGGCGCTGCTGGACAAGATCGAGCAGGTCGTGCGTCTGGTGCGATCCAAAGGCGTCGGCGTGTATTTCGTCACGCAGAATCCGCTGGACATTCCCGACACCGTGCTGGGCCAGCTCGGCAATCGCATCCAGCATGCCCTGCGCGCGTTCACGCCGCGCGACCAGAAAGCGGTGCGAACCGCCGCGCAGACCATGCGTGCCAACCCGCAGCTGAACCTGGAGCAGGCAATCGCCGAACTGGGCGTGGGAGAAGCGTTGATTTCACTGCTGGACGTCAAGGGGCGTCCCGGCGTCACGCAACGCGCGTGGCTTGTCCCGCCGGCCAGCCGCATCGGGCCGGCCACGCGGGCGGAGCGCGATGCCCTGCGGGCGGCTTCGCCGGTGGCGGGCAAATATGAGCGGGCGGTCGACCGCGAGTCGGCCTACGAAGTCCTGGCCCGTCGTGCCGCTGCGCCGGTCGATGGCGGGGCGGGCTCGGGCGTGCCGGATGCCGCCCCCGGACACGCCGGCACCGAGGCGCCCGGCGGGACGCCGCCGGCCGAGGGCGGACTGATGGACGGGTTGAACGATGTGCTGTTCGGTTCGACGGGCCCGCGCGGCGGTCGCCGCGATGGCGTCGTCCAGACCATGGCGAAAACCGCCATGCGTTCTGTCGCGCGCGAGCTGGTGCGTGGCGTACTGGGATCGCTGCTGGGGTCCCGGCGACGCTAGGGCGCGACGCCGGCGGCCTCGTCGTGGCTGGCGTTGGCGGGCCGCGGCCACAGCGCCTGCGTGGCAGGCAGTTCAGGCGGCGACGAAGCGCGTGACGTCCTCCAGCGTGCGGACAAAGCGCGCCACCATATCGCGCACTTCGTCCGGCGTGATGATCAACGGCGGGCAGAATGCCACCGTGTCCTGGATCCCGCGAATGATCAGACCATGCGCATGGGCCTGTTCGTAGGCATAGGCGCCGGCCTTGCCCAGCGGCTCGAAGGGCCGCTTCTCGGCCTTGTCGGCCACCAGTTCCACCCCGGCAATCAGGCCTACGCCGCGCACTTCGCCCACCAGCGGATGGCCGGCCAGCGCGCGAAGTTCCTGCTGCAGCACTTCGCCCGTGCGCAAGGCGTTTTCCACCAGGCCGCGTTCCTCGATGATGTTCAGGTTTTCCAGCGCCACGGCGGTGGCCACCGGATGGCCGCTGGCTGTGTAGCCATGACCCAGCGTCCCGACACGGCCGCTGTTTTCGGCAATCGTCTCATGCACCTTGGGCGACACCAGGACGGCCGCCAGGGGGATGTACGAGGACGTAATCTGCTTGGACAGCACCATGATGTCCGGTTCGATGCCATAGGTGTCGCTGCCGAAGAACGTGCCCAGCCGGCCGAAGCCGGTGATGACTTCGTCGGCGATCAGCAATACGTCGTACTTCCGGCACACGGCCTGTATCTTGGGCCAGTACGTGCGTGGGGGTACGATCACGCCGCCCGCGCCCATGACGGGTTCGCCGATGAAGGCGGCGACGGTGTCCGGGCCTTCCTGCAGGATAAACGCTTCCAGTTCGGCCGCCATCCGGGTGGCAAAGTCTTCCTCGGTTTCGCCCGGATTGGCGTGGCGGTAGTGGTGGGGGCACGAGACGTGTTTCATCTGCGGCAGGGGCAGATCGAAATCGCGATGATTGCCGGCCAGTCCGGTAAGGCTGGCCGAGGCCACCGTCACGCCGTGATAGCCGCGTTGGCGCGCGATGATTTTCTTCTTCAGGGGACGGCCCAGCGCGTTGTTGTAATACCAGACGAACTTGATGACCGTATCGTTCGCTTCAGAGCCGGAATTGGTGAAGAAGGCCCCGGACATCCGCCCCTGCGTATAGCCGATCAGGCGTTCGGCCAGGGCAATCGATGGCGCGTTCGATTTGTGCGTGAACGTGTGGTAGTAGGGCAGCTTGCCCATCTGTTGGGTGGCTGCCTGCACCAGGCGGGGTTCGCCGAAGCCCACCGCCACGCTCCAGAGGCCGGCCATTCCCTCCAGGTACTTGTTGCCCTCGTCGTCGTAGACGTAGATTCCCTCTCCGCGGTCGATGACGCGCGGACCGACGCTGCGATGCTTGACCGCGTTGGTATAGGGGTGGATCTGGTGGCGGATATCCTGCGCGTGGGATTGGCTGGTGGTCGACATGGATGTTCGCGAAAAAGTTGGGTTGAGCGGCGCATGAATGGCATCAAGCGCCATTCCTCCATAGTAGCCGGCCGGCGCGGCGCCGGGTACCGGTCGTATGTTGCGGTTGCCGCGCCGCGCCGCTGTATCCGATAATGCCCGCACGTATCTGGACCAACCAACGGATCATGGAGACTTGGCGGTGGCTAAAAAACACAGGATCGCGGTAATTCCCGGCGACGGTATCGGCAAGGAGGTGGTTCCGGAAGGGCTGCGCGTGCTCGACGTCGCGGCCGGCAAGTTCGGTATCGAATTCCAGTGGGACCACTTCGACTGGAGTTGCGATTACTACGCCCGGCACGGGAAGATGATGCCGGACGATTGGGCGGCGCAGATCGGTGGCCACGAGGCCATCTACTTCGGCGCTATCGGTTGGCCGGACGCCGTACCGGACCATGAAGCCCTGTGGGGATCGTTGTTCCGGTTCCGCCGCGATTTCGACCAGTACATCAATCTGCGTCCTGTCCGGCTGATGCCGGGGGTCGTATCGCCCCTGGCCAATCGCAAGCCTGGCGATATCGATTTCTTCATCGTCCGCGAGAACACCGAAGGGGAATATTCCAACAGCGGTGGCAAGCTTTTCGCCGGCACGGAGCGGGAAATCGTCATCCAGGAAAGCGTGTTCACGCGCGTCGGCGCCGAACGGGTGCTGAAGTTCGCGTTCGAACTGGCGCGCAAACGAGGCAAGCACCTGACGGCCGCGACCAAATCCAACGGTATTTCGATTTCCATGCCGTGGTGGGACGAAAGGGTGGCCGAGATGGCGCAGCACTATCCCGACGTGCGGTGGGACAAGTTCCATATCGATATCCTGTGTGCCCACTTCGTCCAGCGTCCGGACACCTTCGACGTCGTGGTGGCCTCGAATCTGTTCGGCGACATCCTTTCGGACCTGGGACCGGCCTGCACCGGCACGATCGGCATCGCACCTTCGGCCAACCTGAATCCGGAACGCAAGTTCCCGTCCTTGTTCGAACCGGTGCATGGATCCGCACCGGACATTTACGGCAAGGGCATCGCCAATCCCATCGGTCAGATCTGGAGCGGCGCGCTGATGCTGGATTTCCTCGGCTACCCGGAAGCCGCCGCGGCGGTGGTATCGGCGATCGAGCACGTATTGGCAAACGGCCCGCGCACCCCCGATATGAAGGGGCAGGCTCGCACGGAAGAAGTGGGGCGCGCCGTCGCGGAGCGGCTCGCTGCCCAGTAGGCGCCAGGGCAGGAGGGCGCACGGCCCCCCGCTTTTCAGGGTCGCAACAAGCGGTAATTTTTGATGGTGGGGATGTTCCGCCGCCATGGGGGCGGGATCCGTGCTATGGTAATGCCGTCCCTCTTTAGGCTGCGGCGTATATGCCGCAGCGGCCGGTCTGACGGCCGGAAGTTTGTAAATTCCGTCGGAAATTCAAACTATTGACGCGCATGCGAAGGTATAGTTTGGCTACAGGTGGCGGCATGGATATGCGTTGCGTCCCCGGTACTTTCCGATCGCGCCGTACATTTTTGTACGTTTGCGCCCTCACGTTCGAGTTTGGCATTGTTATCTTCCACAAGTTTGGCTGCCGACAACGCGGATTCCCTGGTGACGGGGAAGACAGCGCTGCTCCCTGAGGGCGGCAGTCTCGTTGTCGCCAGTGACGGCACCGTAGGTGACAAACCGCTCGATCGCTTCTGGCGCAAGTTTTATTCGCTGTTTCGCAGCCGCCGCATGCAGCACAACCGGCATCTGTGGCCGTACGTGTCCATCGGACGCGACGCGCAGGGCGCCATCAACGCTTTTTCGGCATTTCGCCATGTCGTGCCCATTACGCCGCTGCAGCAGGCCTTTGCGGAACACCACGACGCGGTGCACGTCATCCTCAGCGGCCCGTCCGTGGCGGAGATCCCGTACGACCGCCTGCCCATGCGGGCCGCGATGGGCGTCAACGGGTCCATCTCCCTGGCTCGCCAGTTCGACATCCCATTCCGCTATTACTGCGTGATCGACCAGAACTTCGTCCGCCGCCGCATCGACTTGATGCGCGAGGTGGTCGAACGCGATCTGACCTTGTTCGTCACGCCGGATGTGCTGCGCTACATGGTGCAGGGAATGCCATGGCCCGAGCGCTACAAGTGCCGCATCTGCGTCATCGAGGTCGTATCGGAACGCGCCTACCTGCCGCATTTCAGGCCGGACGAACTCGCCGCGATGGCAAAGGCCAATCCGGCGCTTTCGCTGTTCGATTCGCAACGCTCGCTCGGCTACAGCTTCGACCTTGCCAGCGGTGTATTCGACGCCGATACGGTGGCCTATGCCGCGCTGCAAATCCTGGTCGCTGGCGGCGTCGGTCGTATCTACATGCACGGCCTGGATCTCGGCTTTTCCGGAGCGCGCCGTTTCTACAAGGAAGCGCAACCGGAAAACAGCCGGCTGGTGCGTAATTTCGACCGGCTGATCGAGCCGTCCTTCTCGCAGGCAGCGGCGTTGCTGAAGGCTCGTGGAATCGACGTATTCAACCTGTCGCAGAACAGCGCCTTGTCCGATCGGATCATTCCCAAGCTCGACTGGCGCACGCTGGTTTCCTGATCCTCGATACGAAACGACGGCGCCCCGGGCCGCGCGATGCGAGCCGGGGCGCCGTGCCGTGTCGGGTCGCGCTCAGTGAGCGCCCGCCGCTGCCTCTGCTGCGGCGGCATCCTTGGCCCGCACGGGACGCGCGAACCACACCAGGCCGGTCAGCAATACGAAAACGATCGCCGAGCCGTAGAAAACATCCAGGGCAGACATCGTGAAGGCCTGCGTATTGAGCATGCCGTTCAGCGCATTCAGCGCCTGCTCGGCCGACATGCCGACCGATGCCAGTCCGTGCATGACCTGCTCATAGGCCGGCGAGCTTGGCGTCGCCGTTTCCGTAAGGCGCGCATGGTGCAGGGTGGCGCGATTCTCCCAAAGCGTGGTCGCGATGGAGGTGCCGAAAGCGCCGGCCGTCAGGCGGCAGAAGTTGGACAAGCCGGCCGCCGCGGGGATGCGCCACGGTTCCAGGCCCGACAGCGTGATCGACGTCAATGGGACGAAGAAAGCCGCCATGGCCGCGCCCTGGATGATGGTGGGAATCATCAGCGCCTGCATGTCCGTCTGCGGCGTGAAGTTCGCGCGCATATAGCAGACCAGCGCGAAGACGCAGAAGGCGAAAGTCACGATCTGGCGC
Organism: Bordetella sp.; assembly: GCF_057362025.1. Classification (NCBI taxonomy): domain Bacteria; kingdom Pseudomonadati; phylum Pseudomonadota; class Betaproteobacteria; order Burkholderiales; family Alcaligenaceae; genus Bordetella; species Bordetella sp. The sequence continues at coordinate 13,376 of NZ_JBMQQZ010000091.1, forward strand.
GGATCACGCGTGGCCAGCATGCGCCCGACCACCGGGGTGAGCGCGATGGCCAGAATGCCCACGGGCGCCGTCACGATACCGGCGTCGGTGGCTGTGTAATTCATATTGCTTTGCAGCCATAGCGGCAGCAGCACCACGTTACCGAAGAAGACCCCGTAGGCGATGGCCAGCGTGACCGCGCCTATCGTGAAATTGCGTCCCTTGAACAGCCTGAGCTCCACGATGGGATGCGCTTCCGTCAGTTCCCAGATAATGAAGAACACGAACGCGATCGCCGTGGTCACGGCCAAAGCGATGATGGTGGGGCTTTGGAACCAATCCAGTTCCTTGCCCTTGTCCAGCATGATCTGCAGTGCTCCCACCCAGACCACCAGCAAGACCAGGCCTGTCTTGTCGATGGGCAGCTTGTGGGTGACCGACTCGCGGTCCTTGTAGATGCGCCAGCTAAGCCACGCGGCGAGCAGTCCGACCGGGACGTTGATATAGAAGATCCAGGGCCAGGAGTAGTTGTCAGAGATCCAGCCTCCCAGCAGCGGTCCGGCGACGGGCGCGACCAGTGTCGTCATCGACCATATGGCCAGTGCCATGCCGGCCTTATTCCGCGGAAAGCTTGCCAGCATCAATGTTTGCGACAGCGGGATCATCGGGCCGGCGACGGCGCCCTGCAGCACCCGGAAGGCGATGAGCGTTTCCAGCGTGGGCGCGAAGCCGCACAGCCATGACGCCACGACGAAAAGCAGCGTAGAGATCACGAACAGCCGCACCTGGCCGAAGCGCTGCGTCAACCAGCCGGTCAGCGGGACGGTAATGGCATTGGCGACCGCGAATGACGTGATGACCCACGTGCCCTGGCTGGTGCTGACGCCCAGATCCCCCGAGATCGTCGGAATGGAGACATTCGCAATGGAGGTGTCCAGCACGTTCATGAACACTGCCGTCGACAAGGCGATGGAGCCGACGATCCGCAGGCTGCCCTCCAGGGGCGGATAGGTGACCGGGCGCTGCGGGTCCGCAGGGGCTGGCGGCGCCTCGGACCGGGCCGGCACGGCATTGCTGGCGGGATTCATTGCACGAGGTTCTCTTTAACGATTTTTTGGATCATGGCGTCGACCTGTTTGCGGTCCGGATCGAAGGCCCGGGTGGCGAGCGCGGGTTCGGCGCGGCGGGGTTGTTCCGTGACGGCGGGACCATCCTGCTTGCTCAGGTCGACCTCGACGTCCATGGACAGACCGATACGCAAGGGATGCGCCTTGAGTTCCCGCGGATCCAGCGCGATGCGCACGGGGACCCGCTGGACGACCTTGATCCAGTTGCCGGTCGCGTTCTGTGCGGGCAGCAGGGCGAAAGCGCTGCCGGTGCCGGCGTCCAGGCCAACCACCGTGCCGTGGTAGGTCACGCTGCCGCCGTACAGGTCGGCGGTCAGCTTGACCGGCTGGCCCACTCGCATCTCGCGCAGTTGTCCTTCCTTGAAGTTGGCCTCCACCCACAGCTGGTTCAACGGCACGACGTTCATCAGCGTATTGCCCGGGGCCACGCGCTGGCCCACCTGGACGCTGCGGCGTGCCACCATGCCGGTGACAGGAGCGGGCAACACCGTGCGCGATTGCGCCAGCCAGGCATTGCGCAGTTCGGCTTCGGCTTCGCGAACGTCCGGATGGTTCTCGACGCTGGTGCCGTGCGTCAGCGCCTGGTTGGTGGCCAGCTTGGCCCTGGACGCCTCCAGGGAGGCCCGCGCCTGTGCCAGACCGGATTCCGCGGACTTCAGCGTAGTCTGGGCATGCAGGATCTCTTCGCCGCTCACGCCGCCGGATTTGGCCAGCGTTTGGCGGCGCGCGAGGTCGCTGCGGGCGCGCGTCAGATCGGCCTGCGCGCGCTCCACGTCGGCCTGGCGGACCGCCACATCGGCGGCCAGGGCATCGTTCTGCACGTATAGCGTCCGCACCTGGCGCACGGTCTGTGCCAGTTTGGCTTCGGCCTGCTGCAGGGCGATGTCGGTATCCGAGGGATCCAGGCGCACCAGCGGCGCGCCCGCTTCGATCGTTTCCGTGTCGTCGGCTTCGATGGCGATGACCGTGCCGGGTACCTGCGGCGTGATCTGCACCAGGTTGCCGTGCACGTAGGCGTCGTCCGTGCTCTCGAAATGAGAGCCGACCAGCCACCACCATGCGCCGTATGCGATGGCGGCCAGCACGAACACACCCGTTGCGATCAGCATCAGGCGCTTGCGTTTGGGATTGGAGCTTTGAGGGGCGTTCATGGCGTAATCCGATTCTTTTTCAACGAGTGGTATTCAGGTTGTCCTGGTTGCGCGCGAGTTCCGCGTTGGCCGGCGCCGGTACGTAGCCGCCGCCCAATGCGTTGGCAAGGTCCGCGTCGAGCTTATAGGTGCGGAAGCGCAGGTCCGTTTCCAGTCGCGCCTGCGTCAGCACTTCGTTCTGTGCCACCAGGACGGTCAGGTAGTTGCCCAGCCCGGCCTTGTAGCGGTTGACGGCCAGGTCGTAGGCGGCGTCGATGGATTCGCGTGCCTGGCGCTGTTCGGCCGTCTCGCGTCCGATCAGGCGCAGCGCGTCCAACGCGTCGGCGGTCTGCCGGACGGCGTCCAGCACGGTCTGGTTGTAGTCCGATATCGCCAGATCCGTGTCGGCGCGGCGGCCGGCCAGGTTGGCGTTCAATTCGCCGCCATGAAAAATAGGCAGTGAAATGGCGGGCCCGATATTCGCGGCATGGCTGGCCGCCTGCAGCAGGTTGTTGGTGCCCAGCGCCTGGAAACCGATGAAGGCAGTGATATTGACGTTGGGGTAGAAATCCGCCTTCGCGACGTCGATGGTATGGCGCGCGGCCTCGGCGCGCCAGCGGGCGGCCACGACATCGGCCCGGTGTCCCAGCAGGTCCAGCGGAATCGAGGCCGGGACGCCGCCGGCCGGCGCGGTCAAGTGCGCTTCCTGCAAGGTCTGCCCACGTTGCGGGCCGGCGCCTGCCAGGGCTGCCACCTGGTTGCGCAGTTGCGCCAGCGTCGTCTCGATCTGCGTCAACTGCACCTTGGCCGAAGCCAGTTGGGACTCCGCCTGCTTGACTTCCACCTGGGTATCGAGCCCCGCGCTGAAACGCTGCCGCGTAATGGACAGGGCGTCGTCGCGTTGCTTGATGATGCGCTGAAGAACGTCGCGCTGCGCGAACGCATTCTGCAGGTTCAGGTAGCTTTGCACCATGGCGCTGGACAACATCGTGCGCGCCGCCTGCTTATCGGCCTCCGCCGCCTGTTCGCGCGATAGCGCGGCCTGCAGGGCGGAGCGATTCTTGCCCCAGAAGTCCAGCTCGTAGCTGAAATTCAGTCCCAGACTGTTATCGCTCTGGACCGAACCGCCGAGCGGATCGGGGTAGATATAGGTCTTGGAGATATGTTCCCGCTGCAGCGAATAGTTCGCATCGACGCGCGGTAGCAGGGGGGCGCGGGCGCCTCCCACTGCCGCATTGGCTTGCGCCAACCGGGCCTGCGCGGCCGACATTGTGGGATTGTTCGCCAATGCCTCCTGCACCAGGGCGTCGAGTTGCGAGTCGCCATACCGTTCCCACCATTGCGTGGTGGGCCAGGCCGCGGCGGTCTCGGCCAGGCCCAGCTTTTGACCGGTAAGCTCGGCCACGGGCGTGGGCCCTTTTTCCATGAAGGCGCAACCGCTCAGGACGATTGCCAATAGCAAGATCGATAGGCGTTTCATACGAGTCAGCGTGCGATAAGTGGCTTCAAGGGTGTCCGGTGGCGGCAGGATAGGATTAAGCAGTTTGTCATTTTATTGACCAGTTACTTATTGACTAGGCAGCTATTAGCGCGAAAAAAAGCGATCCATGCTCAACCTTTGGCTGGGGGCACCGGTGCCGAACCGTTGGCCAGCATGCGACGCAGGAAGTGGGTCAACAGTTCCACTTCGTGTTCGGAGAACCCGCGCAGGTAGTGGTTGAGTGTGCGCGCGATGTTGGCCGGGATCTCCCGCACCATCGCTTCGCCTTCTTCGGTAAGTTCGATCTTCACGACACGGCGGTCCTGTTCGCTGCGCTTGCGGCGCAGCAACTTCTTGGCTTCGAGCCGGTCCAGCGTGCGCGTCATCGCGCCGGTGTCCACCTCGTTCAGGCGGGCCAGCTCGGCAGCGGTATCGGCCCGGCCCAGCGCCACCATCGCCACGGGGCGCCATTGGGTTGCGGTCAGCCCCAGCGGAGCCATCTCCTGGTCCAACGCCCGATTCAGGGAATTGAAGACCAGACGGATGAGGTAGCCAGGATTGTCCTCGACCCGGGTGCGGTCGCAGCGGTAAGGCGGGGACTCGCCTGACATGACAGTGGATTCGTCGTTCATGCAGCGAATATTAGTTGTTTAGGCAGTTATTGTCAAGGAGCCTTTCTGGCGGACAGCGTGGCGGCGCCGCCACGCCGCTTCTTCTCCGGTCGCGCACTCGGGCCGAGAGAAAGGCCGTGCAAAGACCACCGACCGCCACATAAAATCGCCGCCATGAATTCGACCGTCGCAACACCGGCCGCCGGGCCTTATTCCAGCCGCGCCGCCGGTTTTTTCCTGGCCGCCTTGGGCGCCATCCTCTTTTCCGGCAAAGCTATCGTCGTCAAGTTCACCTACGCGTACGGGGTGGACGCGGTGACGCTTATCGCTTTTCGCATGCTCTTTTCGCTGCCGTTCTTTGCCTATATCGGATGGCGCCAGTCGCGGCGTGCCGTGCGCGGCGAAATACCGGTCCTGACGCGCGCGGAGTGCGCGAAGGTCGTGCTGCTCGGCCTGATCGGCTATTACCTGTCGAGCTTCCTGGATTTTCTCGGGCTGCGTTACATCAGTGTGGGCCTGGAGCGGCTGATTCTTTTCCTGGCACCGACCCTGGTGCTGTTGATTACGGCATTCTGGCTGAAGCGGCCGATTGCCGCCCGCCAGTGGCTGGCGCTGTTGCTGTCCTATCTTGGTGTCGTTCTGGTATTCGCGCACGATATGTCGCAAACGGATGGCGGTGCCGTCCTCTTGGGATCCGCCTTCGTCTTCGCGTCGGCGTTCTCGTATGCGTTGTATCTGATCGGTTCGGGCGAACTCGTCAAGCGGGTCGGAGCCATGCGCCTGACCGCCTATGCGATGTCGGTTTCAAGCATTGCCTGCCTCGTGCAGTTTTTCCTGCTGCATCCGGCCTCCGCCCTGATTCAGCCCGCGGGTTTTTATGGATTGTCACTGATCCATGCCACCGTCAATACCGTCTTGCCGGTGTTCATGATCATGAGCGCGGTGTCCCGCATCGGGCCGCCGCTGGCGGCTCAGCTGGGTATGCTGGGCCCGGTATCGGTGCTATTTCTCGCCTTCTGGTTTCTCGGCGAGCCGGTCACCGCCTGGCAACTGGCCGGAACGGCATTTGTCCTGGCGGGCGTCTTCGTGCTCACCGCGCCGACTTCGGCAAAACGGAATTGACCGGGCCGCCCGCTGCCCGGTTCCTGTCTGACGATTTACCCTCTTACCGCGACGAACGCAAAGAAAGGAGCGTTGTATGGCCAGCAACACAGTCAAGGCAATCCAACTGGAGGCCCATGGCGGCCCGGAAGTCCTGAAGTTGGTTGACGTGGAGGTACCCCCGCCGGGGCCCAACGAGGTGACCGTGCGCCAGCATGCGGCCGGCTTGAATTTCATCGATATCTACTATCGCACAGGCCTGTATCCGCACCCGTTGCCGCACGGCCTGGGCTTCGAAGGTGCGGGCGTGGTGGAAGCGGTGGGCAGCGAAGTCGGCCATATCAAAAAGGGCGATCGCGTCGCGTATGGCCAGAGTCCCTTGGGCGCCTATGCCGAAATGCGCAACGTGCCAGCGATCAATGTCGTGAAATTGCCCAAGGGAATCGGCTTCGATGAGGCCGCCGCGATGATGCTCAAGGGCCTCACCGTGCAATATCTGTTCCGCCAGACATATCGCCTGCAAGGCCACGAGACCATTCTCTTCCACGCGGCCGCGGGCGGCGTGGGCTTGATCGCTTGCCAGTGGGCCAGGGCTTTGGGCGTGAAACTGATCGGCACGGTCTCCAGTCCGGAAAAGGCGGAACTCGCTCGCGAACATGGCGCGTGGCAGACCATCGATTATTCGCGCGAAAACGTCGTCGAACGCATGCTGGAACTGACCGGCGGGAAGAAGGTGCCGGTGGTGTACGACGGCGTCGGCAAGGACACCTGGGAAATATCGCTGGACTGCATCGAGCCGCGTGGCTTGATGGTCAGTTTCGGCAACGCGTCCGGGCCGGTTACCGGCGTCAATGTGGGCATCCTGAACCAAAAGGGTTGCCTGTACCTGACGCGGCCGTCCCTCGGCATACATGTAAATACGCCGGCCAAACTGAAAGCCGCCTCGGATGAGCTGTTCGATCTCGTGCTGAAAAAGAAAATCCGCATGCGCATCGACCAACGCTACTCGCTGGACCAGGCAGGCGAGGCCCAGACGGCCCTGGCCTCCCGCAAAACCACCGGCGCGACCATCCTGACGCTGGGCAACTGATCGCAGCGTATTTCGGATTCGGTTTGCAAGGCTGCCCTCGGGTGGCCTTTTTTCTTGGTATTTCAGGGACGGTTAACAGATACTCGCATTTTGCCGACATCCGGTCACCTCTATGGCGTCCGCCCTTGGCTAAATTGGTTATGTCCTTTACGCAAGGAGATGACATGACCCTGAAGTTCACCGCGATGTCGCTCGCTACCGTCGCCATCCTGGCCGGCTGCTCTTCGCCGTCCGTCGTGAATACGCGGGATGGTTCCCAGATCGTGACGCCCGACAAGCCCGAGTACGACAAGAAGTCCGGGATGTACCAGTACGATCAAAATGGCAAGGAGGTCCAGATCAACAAGGACGATGTGAAGTCGATCGAACAGGTCAAATAAACGGCCGAAATGGCCGGATCCGCATCGTCCGGTAAAAACCGGCGCCGTCGTGCGAAACGAGGCGCCGGTTTTTGTTCGCCAGGATAGTGCTAGCGGGAGGCCTCGGCGTCGTGCTCGCGATGATAGTGCGCGACGGTTTCCACTTCGTTGCGCGATCCCAGTATGACGCTTACGCGTTCGTGCAGTTGGCTCGGTTCGATGTCCAGAATGCGTTGCTTGCCGTTGATGGAAGCACCGCCCGCCTGCTCGACGATGAAACTCATGGGATTTGCTTCATACATCAGGCGCAGCTTGCCCGGCTTGGTGGGTTCGCGCGCATCCCAGGGATACATGAAGATGCCGCCGCGCGTCAGGATGCGATGCACATCCGCCACCATCGACGCGACCCAGCGCATATTGAAGTCCTTGCCCCGCGGACCGGTCTTGCCGGCCAGGCAATCGTCTATATAGCGCTTCACGGGCGGCGCCCAGTGCCGCATATTCGACATATTGATGGCGAATTCCTTGGTGTCCGGCGGAATCTGCATGTTTTCATGTGTCAGCACCCAGGAACCCATCTCCCGATCCAGCGTAAAGCCCACGACGCCATTGCCGACCGTCAGGACCAGCATGGACTGCGGTCCATAGACCGCATAGCCGGCCGCCACCTGCTGTTTGCCGCACTGCAGGAAGTCCTTTTCCGTGACAGGCTGTCCATGCACTTCGTGCGGTGCCCGCAATACCGAGAAAATCGTGCCGATCGAGACATTGACGTCGATATTGGAAGAGCCGTCCAGCGGATCGAATAGCAGCAGGTATTCGCCTTTGGGGTAACGGTTCGGAATCAGATGGATGGTTTCCATCTCTTCGGAAGCCATTGCGGCGAGGTGCCCGCCCCATTCGTTGGCCTCGAGAAGGACTTCGTTGGACATGACATCCAGTTTTTTCTGGACTTCGCCCTGCACATTTTCCGAGTCCAGGCTGCCCAGCACGCCACCCAGCGCACCTTTGCTGACGGCATGGCTGATTGCCTTGCAGGCGCGGGCCACCACCTCGATAAGGAGGCGAACTTCCGGGCCGACCGCCTGCGCCTGGCGCTGCTGCTCGACCAGATACTGGGTCAGGGTTTTGCGTTTCAAAGGATTCTCCTAGAGCAGATAATTTCAGGCAGCCAGTTCGAGTGCCTTGGATACGATTTCCATGACATTGCGGGACAAGCCCGCGTGGCCGCGCACGCGCTCCAGCGATGCCCGCATGGGGCCGCGCAGTGCCGGAACGAAGCGGGACCAGTTATCCATTGCGCGTGCCAGACGCGCAGCGATTTCGGGGTTCAGGGCATCCAGTGCCAGAACCTGTTCTTCCCAGAAGACGTAGCCGGAGCCATCGGCGGCGTGCAAGCCGCGTGCGTTATTCAGGCAGAACTGGAACACCAGGGCGCGCGCACGATTCGGATTGCGCAGGGTGAAGGCGGGATGCGCCATCAAGCCCCGTACTGTCTCTACCGTGGTGGCGCGCGCCGTCGCCTGCAATGCGAACCACTTGTCGATGACCAGCGGGTCATGCTGCCATTGTTCGTAGAATTGGCTCAAGGTCCGCGTGGCGACATCCTCGTCCCCATGGTTGACCAGTGCCGTCAAGGCTCCCAGGCGGTCCGTCATGTTGCCGGCCCGTTCGTATTGGTCCAGCGCCGATTTCGCCGCATCGGCGTCACCCCCCGCCATCAGGTGGCTTAATGCCATGTTCTTCAAGGCGCGCTTGCCCGCGGGTTCCGGCGCGGGAGTATAGGGCCCGGGCGTCTGGCAGGCCGCCACGGCTTGGCGCCATGACCCTGCCAACTGTTTGCCCAGTTCCGCCCGCAGGAAATCGCGCGCGAACGCCAGCGACGGCGGATCTATCGCGGCCATGCGTTCAGCGAGGGTTTTCTCCGACGGCAGCGAGAGCGCGCGTGCCCGATAAGCGGCATCCAGGCGGGGGTCTTCCAGCAAGGCACGCCAGGCGGCGATAAAGCCTGCACTGACTTTCATTTCGGCGCCGGCCTGACGTGCCGCCGTCAGGCCGAGTATTTCGCGGGTTGCCAGCTCCTGTCCTGCTTCCCAGCGCGCGAAGGGGTCGGTATCGTGCGCGGACAGCAACGCCAGCTCGGCGTCGCTCCATGGGTATTCCACAATGACGGGCGCGGAGAAACCGCGCAGCAGGGAAGGAATGGGTTTGCTGGGGATATCGTCGAAAACCCATTGCTGACGCTCCTCGGTGAACTCCAGCAGCGCTGTCGCGGCTTCCTTGCCGTCCTGCCGTAGCAGGATGGGTGCGCCGTCGCGGTCCAGGAGACCCAGCGCGAAGGGAATATGGAAAGGCTGCTTGCCAGCCGGGCTGGGATGGGTTTTTTCGACCCCCACCGGCGCGCAACGCTGCGCCAGTGTGACGGTGCAGCGGCGTGCCGCCGCGTCGTAGTTCAATTCCACCGCCACTCTCGGCGTTCCTGCCTGGCTGTACCAGCGCCGGAATACCTGCAGATCGCGGCCTGGATGCTGACGCGCGTAAACGGATTCCATCGCGGCCACGAAGTCGTCGCAGGTGACGGCCTGCCCGTCGTGGCGCCGGAAATATTCGTCCATGCCGGCCCGGAAACCCGCTTCGCCGAGCAGCGTATGTTGCATACGGATAACTTCGGCGCCCTTTTCGTAAACCGTCGCAGTATAGAAGTTGCCGATTTCCTGGTAGCTTTCCGGACGGATGGGATGAGCCATTGGGCCGGCGTCTTCCGGAAACTGGGCGGCCCGCAGGGTAACGACGTCGTCAATGCGTTTGACGGCCCGCGCGCTGGCCGCTGCTTGCGCATCCATGTCCCGGGCCATCATGTCGGCACTGAATTCCTGGTCGCGGAATACGGTCAGTCCTTCCTTCAGGCTCAATTGGAACCAATCGCGGCAAGTGACGCGGTTGCCGGTCCAGTTATGAAAGTATTCGTGCCCGATGACCGCCTCGATGGCTTCATAGTTGGCATCGGTGGCGGTATCGGGATCGGCCAGGACATAGGCGGCGTTGAAAATATTCAAGCCTTTGTTTTCCATGGCGCCCATATTGAAGTCGCGTACGGCAACCACCATGAAGCGGTCCAGATCCAGCTCCAGTCCGAACCGACTTTCATCCCAGCGTAGCGAGCGGACCAAGGATTCAAGTGCCCATTCCGTCCTGGATTCGGCCCCAGGATCGCTGTAAATCTGCAGCAGGACTTCCCGGCCGGATGCGGTATTCACCCGGGTTTCGCGATGCGTGAGGCGTCCGGCCACGAGGGCAAACAGATAGCACGGTTTCGGGAACGGATCTTCCCAAACGGCCTGCGCACGGCCGTCTGGCAGGGTCCGGTGCTCCAGCAAGTTCCCATTGCTGAGCAAGACGGGATAATCGGGCGCCGCGCGCAGCGTGACGCGATAACGCGACATGACGTCCGGCCTGTCTGCGAACCAGGTAATGCGGCGAAATCCTTCGGCCTCGCATTGCGTGAAAAAGTTTCCCCCGGACACGTAGAGGCCCATCAGCGTGGAATTGGCGGCCGGCCGGCAACGGCTGACGATCTCTATCGACGCGCTCGCCCCCAGGTTGGGCAACGTCAACGCATGTTCGTCGACGGTATATTCGGCGGCTTCCAATGGGCGGCCGTCTACCGACACGGAGACGAGCTCCAGATCGCTGCCGTCGAGCTTCAGCGGCGCCGTATCGCCCGGCGTGCGTCGCCGAACCGTCAGGCGGGAGGTCACCGTCGTCGCTTCGGGGGCCAGGTCGAAGGCCAGCGCAACCTCCGGTATATCGAAAGGGTAGGGCTGGTAGTCCTGGCGGTAGACGGTGACGGAAGTTTCTGTACGCATGGCCTTGCCTGTCGTGGTGAGCACGGAGCTTATTGTAGGGCGCCCCTCGGCGCGGTCCGCAAAACTTTGCTTCCGGTTTCCTGTCCAACGGGCACGGGCTGCCATTATCATGCTTGCGTGAGCAGCGACGCCTCGTCGTTTTGCAGGAGTCTTTATGTATAGCGTCACCATGTCACGTTCCTGGCGCTGCGCGCAGGCTTTGGTCCTCGCGCTGATGGCCGGCTTGCTCGTCGGCTGCGCCACCGCGCCCAGCGTATCGGCGCGCGTGACTTCCTTCCAGGAATGGCCCGCCGGTGCGACCGGGCAGCGGTATCGCTTCGTGCCCGCGGATCCCAGCCAGAATAACAATCTGGAATATCAGAATTTTCAGGATATGGTGCGCAGCGGGATAGGCGCGACCGGCCTGGTGGAAGCTCAGGCCGGCCAGCCGGCCCGCTTCGATGTGGCGTTCCGTTATGGCGTGACCCAGACGCAGGTGAACGTGCGGCGGCCCTATGATCCCTATTTCTACGGGGGGTATGGTCCGGGCTTTTATGGCGGACGGTATTGGGGCGGCCCGTGGGGTCCTGGCTTCTGGGGCCCGGACTGGGTCGATGTGCCGACAGTTGCTTACCGCAATGCGCTGACCGTGGAAATACGCGATACCAGTCAGGGTGGCAAGGAGGTTTACCGGGCTACCGCATATAGCGTGTCCGATAACGACAGGCTTTTGAAAGTCATGCCGTACCTGGTTCGCGCCATTTTCGATAATTTTCCCGCGAACAATGGTTCGGAGCGGGAAGTCCGCTATACCATGGACAGGTAGCGGGCCGGAGGGCCGTGGCCAGATGCGGCCGGCACTTCCGGTACTCTGAAGCTTCAAAAAGATCAGGCCCCGCGAAATCGCACGGGGCCTGCCTTGGGATCGGAATCGAGGTGGTGTTGACCGCCCCGATTATTGAATGAGAAAAGTCTCGCGGGATGCGCCTGCGGCCTCGGCGGCGGTAAGCCAGCGAGGTGCCTTGCCCCGGCCAGTCCAGGTTTCGCCGGTGTCGGGGTGGCGGTATTTCGGTGCCACGGCACGCTTGGCGGATGCCGCGGCGGTCGCCCCAGCGATCTTGCGGCCCGGGCCCCGGCGCGCGGCGGGCTTGCCGAACGCGGCGACGATCTCTTCAGGAGTGATATTGTATTCACGCATGGACCGGGTGATGGAGGCCACCACCGGCTTGCGGCGCTTCATTTGCAGCGCTTCCGCTTTTTTACGGAGCTTATCGATCTCCTTTTCGATCCTGGCTTGCTGCGCGGAGTAGGTCTCTCTTGGCATGATATATCGATCCTTATTATGGAATTGATTTTCCGACCTGATTATAGTTATTTTGTCGACAATAGCACAAAACGAGTTGGGAATTATCCCTGGAATTCTTGAATCTATTTGTTTCCGATGAACGCTCCTTCCATCGCTTCCTCTCCCCCCGCCCGCGTGGCGGCTATCCAGATGGTCAGTACGCCCATAGTCAGGGAAAATCTGGATGTTGCGTCCCAGTTAATCGCAAAAGCGGCCGAATCCGGGGCGCGATTGGTAGCCTTGCCGGAATATTTCTGCTTCATGGGACAAAAAGATCACGACAAGCTTGCCATTAGGGAAACAGAGGGCGACGGCCCCATTCAGGCGTTTCTGGCGGATCAGGCGTGCCGCCACGGCCTATATGTCGTGGGAGGTACTTTACCGCTTGCCAGCCCGGACGCAAGCCGGGTGTTCAACACCTCCCTGGTATATGGTCCGGATGGCAACCGTTTGGTGCGGTACGACAAAATCCACTTGTTCAACTTCAAGCGCGGCACGGAATCCTACGACGAGTCGATCGCCATTCGCCCGGGGAACGAAGTGCGTACCATCGATACCCCATTCGCGCGCGTGGGCCTCTCGGTATGCTACGACCTCCGGTTCCCGGAGTTATATCGGGCGCTGGGACAGGTGGACCTGATTCTGGTTCCGGCGGCATTCACCTACACGACCGGCAAGGCTCATTGGGAAATGCTGCTGCGCGCGCGAGCCGTCGAGAACCAATGCTATGTGCTGGCACCGGCGCAGGGCGGCTCACATCCCAATGGCCGCCGTACCTGGGGGCATTCCATGTTGATCGATCCATGGGGGGATATCATCGACGTGCTGCCGGAGGGGGCGGGCGTCGTAGCGGGTAACATAGACCCCGCGCGGCTGTCCGAAGTGCGAACCGCCTTGCCCGCACTGCACCACCGCGTCATGTGAATTCCACCGAGTTGCCGATATGAAACTAATAGATCCCGACATTCAAGCCCTGGCCACGGCCAAATCCCTGCTGCTCGATCCCTGGGGATTGAGCGAGGCGGACATGGCGCGCGCGCTGGGCGAGATATTCACGCACAAGGTGGATTACGCCGATCTTTATTTCCAGTACACGCGTAGCGAGGGTTGGAGCCTGGAAGAGGGCATCGTCAAGACCGGCAGCTTCTCGATCGGCCAGGGCGTCGGCGTGCGGGCGATCAGCGGCGAGAAAACCGCATTTGCGTACTCGGATACCCTTTCGCCCGATGCGCTGCTGTCTTCGGCCCGCGCGGTGCGCGGCATCGCCCGTCAAGGCGCCGGCAAGGCAAAAGTGCGTGCGCAGGGCGGCCCGGACCAGGTACGCGGCCTGTACCCCGCCATCGACCCACTGCTCACGCTGAGCGCGCCGGACAAAGTCGGCCTGCTCGAACGTATCGAGCGCATGGCCCGCGCACGAGACCCGCACGTTATCCAGGTCATGGCCGGCCTGGGCGCGGAATACGACGTCATCCTGGTCGCGGGCAGCGACGGGCGGCTGGCCGCCGACGTGCGCCCCCTGGTGCGGCTGTCGCTGACAGTGATCGTCGAGCGCCACGGCAGGCGGGAAATGGGGCATGCGGGAGGCGGCGGTCGTTCCGGGCTCGCTTATTTCACCGACGAGATCCTGCGTGGTTATGTCGAGCATGCCGTACACGAAGCGCTGGTGAATCTCGATGCAAGGCCGGCGCCCGCCGGGGAGATGACGGTCGTGCTCGGCTCCGGTTGGCCGGGCATCCTGCTGCACGAGGCTGTGGGACACGGGCTGGAAGGCGACTTCAATCGCAAGGGCTCCAGCGTTTTCGCCGGTCGTATCGGCGAACGCGTGGCGTCCAAGGGGGTTACCGTCATCGATGACGGCACCTTGCCGGATCGTCGCGGCTCCTTGAATGTGGACGACGAAGGCAACGCGACCCAGCGCAATGTTCTTATCGAGGACGGCATATTGCGCGGCTATATGCAGGACACGATGAACGCGCGTCTGATGAAAACGGCCGCTACCGGCAATGGGCGGCGCGAATCGTTCGCGCATCTGCCCATGCCGCGCATGACGAATACCTATATGTTGGGGGGCGACACGCCTCCCGAGGAAATCCTCGCGTCGGTCAAGCGCGGCCTCTACGCCGTGAATTTCGGCGGCGGGCAGGTGGATATCACCAGCGGCAAATTCGTATTTTCCGCGTCCGAAGCCTATATGATCGAAAACGGCAAGGTCACATACCCCGTGAAAGGCGCCACGCTGATCGGCAATGGCCCGGACGCGATGACCCGCGTAAGCCTCATCGGCAACGATATGCGGCTCGACTCCGGCGTCGGGACGTGCGGCAAGGAAGGGCAAAGCGTGCCTGTCGGCGTCGGGATGCCGACTTTGCGCATGGACGGACTGACGGTGGGCGGCACGGCCTGAAGGCCGGTCCCGTCGGATATAACGCGGTTGCCTCGTAGTGGCCCGAAACGTCCCACCATGACCCCTGGTCATTTTTGTGCTAGGATTTCGCGAGATGTAATTCGGCGTGATGTCGCACTGGGTGCCCCAGTCGGCAATACGACCGGGCAATACGTCTGGCCGGGTGCTCTCTGGCATCCGGTAGATCAGAGTCCAATATGACGCGCGCAAGCAACCGCGGCCAGGCCGCCCGATTTTATTTTTATTTTTATGGCTTTCCGATGCCGCTGGCGGAGGAAGGGTTGCGCGCCAACTGAAGTCCGCGAAATCCCCCCAAAAAAGCCGCCAGCGATCTGGCGGCTTTTTTGTGTCCGTCAGCCTGGCAAACGTACCCAGGAAGGAGCACCACCGTGTCACACAATACCGATGACTTGCGTATCCGAGAGATCAAGGAACTGACGCCTCCGGCGCACGTCATGCGCGAGTTTCCCTGCAGTCAATCGGTGTCGGACACCGTTTATTCGGCGCGCCAGGCCCTGCATCGGATATTGCATGGCATGGACGACCGGCTCGCGGTAGTGATAGGGCCGTGCTCCATCCACGACACGAAGGCCGCGCTGGAATACGCCCGCAAGCTCAAACCGGTACGCGACCGCCTGAAGGCGGACCTGGAAATCGTCATGCGGGTCTACTTCGAGAAGCCGCGCACGACGGTGGGTTGGAAAGGGTTGATCAACGATCCGGATCTTGACGGCAGCTTCAATATCAACAAAGGCATACGCGTCGGGCGCGAACTGCTGCTTGAAATCAATACCCTGGGCTTGCCGGCCGGATGTGAATTCCTCGACATGATCACGCCGCAATATATCGCCGACCTGGTGTCCTGGGGCGCGATCGGTGCGCGCACCACCGAAAGCCAGGTCCATCGCGAACTTGCTTCCGGCCTGTCGTGTCCGGTGGGCTTCAAAAATGGTACCGACGGGAACGTGAAAATCGCCGTCGACGCGATCAAGGCCGCATCGCAGCCGCATCACTTCCTGTCGGTGACAAAGGGCGGCCATTCCGCCATCGTTTCGACGGCGGGTAATGAGGACTGCCATGTGATCCTGCGGGGCGGCAAGGCGCCCAACTACGACGCCGCCAGCGTGGAAGCTGCCAGCCAGGACCTGGCCAAGGCGGGACTCGCGCAGCGGCTGATGATCGACACCAGCCATGCCAATAGCAGCAAGAACCCGCAGAACCAACCCTTGGTCGCCCAGGATATAGGCCGCCAGATCGCGGCGGGCGACGCCCGAATCGTCGGCTTGATGGTGGAAAGCCATCTGCTGGGCGGACGGCAGGACCTGGTTCCGGGCAAACCGCTGACCTATGGGCAGAGCATCACTGACGGTTGTATCGATTGGGATGCATCCGTCGAAGTGCTGGAAGGGCTGGCGGATGCCGTCAGGGAACGCCGGCGCGGGGCCGCGAGCGGAAAATAATGGGGCCACAACGTCCTTGGGCGACAGCGCGGAGGGCCGGCGTAGAATGCCTGGATGATTCCGGCTCGGATAAAACAACATGAATGACCTGACCGATCCTTCGCAGCTGCGCCGTCCGCTGCCCGCGTCCTGCCTGGAAGCCCTGCGCTTGGTGGTCGGCGATAGGCTATCCACCGCGCGGGCCGTGCGCGAGCATCATGGCCATGACGAGTCTCCCTACCCGGATGTGCTGCCGGACGCGGTGATTTTCGCCGAGAGCACCGACGAGGTTGCCGCGGTCGCGCGAATATGCAATGACCATCGCGTTCCCCTGGTCGCTTATGGCGCCGGCTCTTCGCTGGAAGGCCATCTGCTTCCCATCCAGGGCGGCATCACGCTCGACCTCTCGGGCATGAATGCGGTCCTGGAGGTCCATGCGCAAGACTTTACCGCCACCGTACAGGCCGGCGTGACGCGCAAGCAGCTTAACGAGCACTTGCGCGACACGGGCTTATTTTTCCCGGTCGATCCCGGCGCCGATGCCAGCCTGGGCGGCATGGCGGCCACGCGCGCATCCGGCACCAATGCGGTGCGCTATGGGACCATGCGGGAAAACGTCGTTTCCTTGACGGTCGTCACCGCCGACGGCCGTGTGCTGCGCACCGCGCGCCGCGCGCCGAAATCGTCGGCCGGCTATGACCTGACGCGTATTTTCGTGGGCAGCGAAGGTACGCTGGGCATCATCACGGAAGTTACCGTCAAGCTGTATCCTCAGCCGGAAGCAGTGTCCGCTGCCGTGTGCAATTTCCCCACGCTGAGCGACGCCGTCGACAGCGTCATCGAAATCATGCAGGCGGGCATACCGGTCGCGCGTGTCGAATTCATGGACGAAGATGCGGTGCGCTCCGTGAACCGGTTCAGCAAACTGGATCTGCGCGAAACGCCACTGCTGCTTTTTGAATTTCACGGCAGCGCGGTGGGCGTCCAGGAGCAGTCCGCATCCGTGCAGGCGATCGTCCACGAACATGGCGGCATGGATTTCGAATGGGCGCATCGCCCCGAGGACCGCAGCCGGTTGTGGGCTGCGCGCCACAATGCTTATTTCGCCGGCTTGCAATTGCGGCCTGGCTGCCGGGCCAGCACCACGGATGTCTGCGTGCCTATATCGGCCCTGGCCGATTGTGTGCGGGATACCGCTCGCGACCTGGCCGATGCGCCATTTCCAACCACCATTGTGGGGCATGTCGGCGATGGCAACTTCCATGTGTTGATGTTGCTGGATCCGGACAGCCCGCGGGAGTGGGAGGCATCGGAGCGCATCAATCACGCGCTGGTCCGGCGCGCCATTGCGGCCGACGGCACGTGCACGGGCGAACATGGGGTCGGACTGCACAAAATGGACTTTCTTCTCGAGGAACACGGGCAGGCGGCGCTGGATTTAATGCGTAGTCTCAAGCACGCCTTCGACCCGAACAACATTCTCAATCCCGGAAAAATCATCAGCTGGTAGTCTGCCGCGCAGGCACTCGCCGCGTTGGGGTAAATCCCTGACTGTGCGATTTGCCTGCCCGCGCTATCTTTGAACCATGAATACTCTGGTAGAGACCGATCTTACGGATGCGCAGGTAGCGCCGCCGGCGGTGCCCGAATTGGTCGCGGCGCTTCAGGCGGTACTGCCGTCCCATTGCGTGTTGTACCGAGAGGAAGACACCCGGCCCTACGAATGCGACGGGCTGTCCTTGTACCGCGCCTTGCCCGCGGTGGTTTGCCTGCCCGAAACCGAAGCGCAGGTGCAACAGGTGATGCGCGTATGCAAGCGGCTTAGCGCGCCGATCGTGCCGCGCGGCGCCGGGACCGGCTTGTCCGGCGGCGCGATGCCGCACAGCCAGGGCGTGCTGCTGGGGCTGTCGAAACTGAATCGCATCAAGCGCATCGACGCGGACAACGCGCTGGCCGTGGTGGAACCCGGGGTGCGCAATCTGGCGATCTCGGAGGCCGCTGCCGCGTATGGACTGTATTACGCGCCCGATCCCTCCAGCCAGATTGCCTGTTCCATCGGTGGCAACGTGGCTGAAAATTCAGGCGGCGTGCGCTGCATGAAGTACGGCCTGACAGTGCATAACATCCTGCGCGTCCGGGTGGTGACGATCGACGGTGATATCGTCGAGCTCGGCAGCGAAGCCCCCGATTCACCCGGCCTGGATCTGCTCGCGGTATTCATCGGGTCCGAGGGCATGCTGGGGATCGTGACCGAGATCTCGGTCAAGCTGATGCCCAAGCCGGTTTGCGCACAGGTGGTGCTGGCCAGTTTCCCCAGCGTGGAAGCCGCGGGTAATGCCGTCACGCACATCATCGGCGCAGGCATTATTCCGGCTGGCCTGGAAATGATGGACAGGCAGGCGGTGCACATGGTCGAGCCTTTCGTGCAAGCCGGCTACGACATGGACGCGCAAGCCATTCTGCTATGCGAATCCGACGGTACGTCCGAGGAAGTCGCGCATGAAGTCGCTCGCATGGAGGCTGTCTTGCAGGACGCCGGAGCGACCCGTCTGCAGGTGTCCACGTCCGAGCCGGAGCGCCTGCGTTTCTGGGCCGGGCGCAAGAATGCCTTCCCCGCGGCGGGGCGCGTGTCTCCCGATTATTACTGCATGGATGGCACGATTCCGCGGCGCCATCTGGCGCGCGTGCTCGGTGCCATCGAGCAGATGGAAGACGAGTTCGGCCTGCGTTGCGCGAATGTGTTCCATGCAGGTGACGGCAATCTGCATCCGCTCATTCTTTTCGATTCCAACAAGCCGGACGAGACAGAGCGCGCCGATAAATTCGGCGTGGCGATACTCGAGCTGTGCGTACAGGTGGGAGGCACCGTGACGGGAGAGCACGGTGTGGGTATGGAGAAAATTAATCAGATGTGCGTACAGTTCTCGCGCGAGGAGCTCGATACATTCCTCGCCGTGAAGCGGGCTTTCGATCCACAGTGCCTGCTCAATCCGCAGAAGGTCATTCCAACCCTGGCGCGCTGTGCCGAGTACGGCAAGATGCACGTGCACGGCGGCGAGCTCCGATTCCCGGATCTATCCCGTTTCTGATATAGGGTTGGTTGTCATGGATTTTGTCCTGTCGGAATTGTGCGACCAGGTCATGACTGCGCGCGCCGCGCACAAGCCTTTGTTCATCCGCGGCGGGGGCAGCAAGGCCTTCTACGGCAACCATCGACCGCTGCGGCTGGAGGACGGCCACTGCCTGCTCGATGTAACGCCGTACCGGGGTATCGTCAACTACCAGCCTTCCGAACTTGTAGTGACGGCTCGCGCCGGCACGCCGTTGCGCGAGCTGGAAGCCGAGCTGGCCGGACATGGCCAGATGCTGGCATTCGAGCCGCCGCACTATGAGGCGTCCGCCACAGTGGGCGGCTGCGTGGCATCGGGCCTCGCGGGACCGCGCCGAATGGCCGCCGGTAGCGTGCGGGATTTCGTGCTGGGCGCGCGCCTGTTGGACGCCCATGGTCGTGCATTGAATTTCGGCGGAGAGGTCATGAAAAACGTGGCCGGCTACGACGTATCGCGCCTGTTGGCCGGTTCGCTGGGCATCTTCGGCGTCTTGCTGGAGGTCTCGTTGAAAGTCCTGCCGCGGCCGGCCGATGAAGCGACGCTCAGCCTGCAGGGCACCGAACGCGAGGCGCTTGCTGCATTCGCCACATGGCGTCGGCTGCCGATGCCGGTTTCGGCAGCGTGCTGGGTGTCTGACGCGCAGGGCGATGGCGGCACGATATGGGTGCGCCTGTCCGGCGCGCCGCCCGCCATCGACGCGGCACGCGTGCGTATCGGCGGCGACGCGGTGGATCCCGAACGGGCCGACGCCTTCTGGCTGTCGCTGCGCGAGCAAACGCATGAATTCTTCGATCGCACGCGGCCATTGTGGCGCATCGCGGTGCCGCCGGCGACGGCGCCGATGGGCCTGGGCGCAACGCTTATCGAATGGGGCGGCGGCCAGCGTTGGCTCAGCGGCCGGTACGAGGCCGCATCCGTGCGCGCCGCCGCGCAGGGCAGGGGTGGGCACGCAACCCTGTTCCGCGCCGCACGGCGCGAGGACGTCCCCGAAGATGGTGTTTTCCACCCTTTGGCGCCAGGCGTCGCCACGCTCACACGCCGGCTGAAGCAGGAACTCGATCCTTCCGGGCTGTTCAATCCCGGCAGGTTGGCATTGGAGCTATAGGGTCATCATGCAAACCCAAATCGCATCATGGGCGCGCAACACGGATTACGGCCGCGAAGCGGACGCCATCCTGCGCCGCTGCGTCCACTGTGGCTTTTGCACGGCGACGTGTCCGACGTATCAGGTGCTGGGCGATGAGCTCGATGGCCCGCGCGGCCGCATCTATCTGATCAAGCAGATCCTCGAAGGCGCCGAGCCCACGCGCTCCACGCAGGCGCATCTGGACCGTTGCCTGACCTGCCGCAATTGCGAGACGACGTGTCCGTCCGGCGTCGAATATGGACATCTCATCGACATCGGCCGAGGATTGGTGGAAAGCCGTGTCAGCCGACCCTGGGGCCAGCGCCTGAAGCGCGCGCTGCTGCGCAAGGGCCTGACGTCGCGCTGGTTCGCGCCCGCGATGCGACTGGGCCAGGCGCTGCGGCCGCTGCTACCGGCCGCGGTGCGTGCCAAGGTGCCGCAGCCGCGCCCCACGGGCAGGCTTCCGGACGGGCGCGCGCATGCGCGTCAGGTGATTATGCTGTCGGGCTGTGTGCAACCGTCCATGATGCCTACCATCGACGCCGCGACGATACGGGTCCTCGACGCCCTGGGCATAGGCACGACGGTGGTGGCGGGAAGCGGATGCTGCGGCGCCATCAATCTGCATCTGGATGATGTACCGGCTTCCCTGGCGCAGATGCGCGCCAACGTCGATGCATGGTGGCCGCTGGTGGAAAGCGGCAAGGTGGAAGCCATCGTGATGAACGCCTCCGGCTGCGGCGCCATCGTCAAGGAATACGCTTATCACCTGCGTGGCGAGGCCGGCTACGCGGACCGCGCGGCGCGCATCGTATCGATGGTCCGGGATGTATCGGAGATCGTCGCGCCGCACGCCGGCCAGCTTCGCGAGCGCTTGCCTGCGCCGGTACGCGCGGCGTTCCACCCGCCATGCACGCTGCAGCATTGGCAGGGGCTGCGGCCCCTGGCCGACACCTTGCTGGCCGACCTGGGTTTCGAGTTGCAGCCTTTCGCCGACCGGCATCTGTGCTGCGGTTCGGCCGGCGCCTACTCTGTCATGAACCCCGATATGGCAGGCACCCTGCGCGACCGCAAGCTGGCAGCGATTGCACCGACGGCGCCGGATGTGATCCTGTCGGCGAATATCGGCTGCATTACGCACCTGCAGAGCGGCACGTCCACGCCGGTGCGGCACTGGATAGAGGCGCTGGACGAGCGCCTCCATCCACAGGGGCGCTAGTCCACGGCCTTGACCATATCCTCGATGACTTTCTTCGCGTCCCCGAAGACCATCATCGTGCGGTCCATGTAGAACAATTCGTTGTCCAGGCCGGCATAGCCGGCCGCCATCGACCGCTTGTTTACGATCACGGTGCGGGCCTTGTAGGCTTCCAGGATCGGCATGCCGGCGATCGGCGATTGCGGGTCGTTCTTGGCGGCGGGATTCACCACGTCGTTCGCGCCGAGCACCAGGACCACATCGGTCTGACCGAATTCGCCATTGATGTCGTCCATCTCGAAGACCTGGTCGTAGGGCACTTCGGCCTCCGCCAGCAGGACGTTCATGTGGCCCGGCATGCGGCCGGCCACCGGGTGGATGGCATACCGTACCGATACCCCTTTTGCCGTCAGTTTGGTCGCCAGCTCCTTCAGTGCATGCTGTGCCCGCGCGACGGCGAGTCCATAACCCGGAACGATGATCACCGTTTCGGCATTGGTCATGAGGAAGGCCACGTCGTCGGGGCTGCCCGACTTCACGTTGCGCTGCTCTGCCGTCGCGCCCGCGCCGGCGCTGCCGCCGCCATTGCCGAAGCCGCCCAGCAAGACATTGAAGAACGAGCGGTTCATCGCCTTGCACATGATGTACGACAGGATGGCACCGGAAGACCCGACCAGCGATCCCGCGATGATCAGCATCGGATTGTTCAGCGAAAAACCGATGCCGGCCGCGGCCCACCCCGAATAGCTGTTCAACATGGAGACCACGACCGGCATGTCGGCGCCGCCGATGGGAATGATGATCAGCACGCCCAGCACGAAGGCGATCACGGCCATGGCGATGAACGGCGTCCAGCCTTCCGTCAGCACGAAGGCCACGCCGCATCCCAGCATGATCAGCGCCAGCAGGAGATTGAAGATATGCTGGCCCGGAAACACCACCGGAGCGCCCTGGAACAGGCGGAACCGGTACTTGCCGGAAAGCTTGCCGAATGCGATGACGGAACCGGAAAAGGTGATGGCGCCGACGAAGGTGCCGATGAAGATCTCCACCCGGTTGCCCATCGGCAGCGCGGTACCCATCGGGGCGATGCCGAAGGCATGCGGTTCGGCCACCACGGCGACGGCGATCGCCACCGCGGCCAGGCCTATCATGCTGTGCATGAAGGCGACCAGTTCTGGCATTTTGGTCATCTCGACGCGCCTGGCCATGATGGTTCCGGCGGTACCGCCGATCAGCAGACCCAGCAATACCCACCCCAATCCCAGCCCGGCGATACCCGGCCCAGCCAGGGCCACGATCAGCGCGCCCGTGGTGAGGACGGCGATCGCCATGCCTGCCATGCCGAAGGCATTGCCGACGCGCGACGTGGTCGGATGCGAGAGTCCCTTCAGGGCCTGGATGAAGCAGATCGATGCCAGCAAGTAGAGCAGGGTGACGACGTTCAGCGAAATCATCGTGCGTCCTCCTTGGCGGGCTTGCGTTCTTTTTTCTTGAACATCTCGAGCATCCGCCGGGTAACCAGGAAGCCGCCGAAGACGTTCACCGCCGCCAGCGCCACGGCCAGCACGCCCATGCCGCGTGCCAGGCCACCCTCGGTGAGCGCCGCGGCCAGCATCGCGCCAACGATGATGATGGCGCTGATGGCGTTGGTCACCGCCATCAGCGGCGTGTGCAGTGCCGGCGTGACGTTCCATACGACGTGGTAACCGACGTAGATCGCCAGGACGAAAATGATCAGGTTGATCAGGGTAGGGCTGAGGGCTTCCATTCAGGACCTCCGAACCGCGTTGCCGGATTCGCAGACCAGGCAGGCTGCGACGATTTCATCCTCGCGCTGGATGGCCAGCGCGCCGTCCTTGTCCACGATAAGCTTCAGGAAGTCCGCCAGGTTGCGCGCGTAGAGCGCCGAAGCGTCCGTGGGTACGAGGGCCGGCAGGTTTGTCAGGCCGACCAGCGTCACGCCATGCTTTTCCACCACCTGTCCCTTCTCGGACAAGGGGCAGTTGCCGCCGCGCTCCACGGCCAGGTCCACCACCACCGACCCCGGCTTCATCGCTTGCACCGTCTCGGCCGAGACCAGCGTGGGAGCAGGGCGGCCCGGTATCAGCGCCGTGGTGATGATGATGTCGGCCTGCTTGCAACGTTCCGAGACCAGTTCCGCCTGGCGCGCCATCCACGCGGGTGGCATGGGCCGGGCATAGCCGCCTATGCCCTGCGCGATTTCGCGTTCTTCGTCTGTTTCGAAGGGTACGTCGATGAACTTCGCCCCCAGCGACTCGACCTGTTCTTTCGCAGCCGGCCGTACATCGGATGCCTCTACCACGGCGCCCAGCCTGCGGGCGGTTGCGATCGCCTGCAGGCCGGCCACGCCCGCGCCCAATACGACCGCGCGTGCGGCTTTCAGGGTGCCCGCGGCCGTCATCATCATGGGGAACAGCCGCCCATAGTAGTGAGCCGCCAGCAGCACCGCCTTGTAACCCGCCAGGTTCGCCTGGGACGAGAGCACGTCCAGGCTTTGCGCACGCGTGATGCGCGGCGCGGCTTCCAGCGCAAAGCCGGTGACTCCGGTCGCCGCCAGCCGCGCGATGCCTTCGGTATCGAACGGATCCAGCATGCCGGCCAGGACGGCGCCGCGCCTGAGCGCCGCCAGGCCGGCCGTACCGGGCATCCGCACGCTCAGCACCAGATCCGCGCCCAGCGAATCCGTCGCCGAGCCGAGCATGGCGCCCGCTGCTTCGTAGGCTTCATCCGTGTAGCGCGCGGCGCTGCCGGCGCCGCGTTCCACGATGACGGTATTCCCGCCCGCCACGTATTTCTTGACGGTCTCCGGTGTTGCCGCTACTCGCGTTTCCCCCTCCA
The DNA here is from genome assembly GCF_057362025.1 of Bordetella sp. Lineage (NCBI taxonomy): Bacteria > Pseudomonadati > Pseudomonadota > Betaproteobacteria > Burkholderiales > Alcaligenaceae > Bordetella > Bordetella sp. Next base: position 37,582 of record NZ_JBMQQZ010000091.1, read on the forward strand.
GGGTCTCTCGCGGTATACCGATACGCATACGTTCTCCTTGTCGGATGTCCGGCCGGTGACACTTATACACGAGTTGTCGCGCCGTGGCTTCGGTAAAAGCACCGGGTAAAATACCCGTCCGGCTCTTCCGGGACGGGCGGCAGCCCGCCCGCGGCCCTTATCCGGCGGCGCAGGGATCCTCGTTGCCCTTGCGCGCCGCTTATCTTTCGGCTTTCCATGTCTTCCATTGCTCCCATCAAAGGCCGTGTCGTCGTCGGCATGTCCGGCGGCGTCGACTCATCCGTTACCGCGTGGCTGCTCAAACAGCAGGGCTACGAAGTCATCGGCCTGTTCATGAAAAACTGGGAGGACGATGACGATTCCGAATATTGTTCGACCCGGCAGGATTGGCTGGATGCCGCCAGCGTCGCCGATCTGGTCGGCGTGGACATCGAGGCCGTGAACTTCGCGGCCGAGTACAAGGATCGCGTTTTCGCCGAGTTCTTGCGCGAATACTCGGCCGGCCGCACGCCCAATCCGGATGTACTGTGCAATGCCGAAATCAAGTTCAAGGCTTTCCTTGACCATGCCATGTCCCTGGGCGCGGATCTCATCGCGACCGGCCACTACGCCCGCGTGCGCGCGGTCTCTGCCGCTGGCGGCACCCGCTACGAACTGCTGAAGGCGCTGGACGCGACCAAGGACCAGAGCTACTTCCTGCACCGCCTGAACCAGCAGCAGTTGTCGCGCACCATGTTTCCGCTGGGGGAAATCCCCAAGACCCAGGTGCGCCGTATCGCTCACGATATCGGCCTGCACAATGCTGCGAAGAAGGACTCCACCGGCATCTGCTTTATCGGCGAACGGCCTTTCCGCGAGTTCCTGAACCGCTATCTGCCTACCGCGCCCGGCCCCATCCTGACTTCGGAAGGGCAGCGTGTCGGCACTCATACCGGGCTTTCGTTCTATACCCTGGGGCAGCGTAAGGGTATCGGGATCGGCGGCATCAAGGGCAGGCAGCGCGACGACGGCACCGCCGAAGCCTGGTACGCCGCCCGCAAGGATCTGCCGGCCAACACGCTGTATGTCGTGCAGGGCCACGATCATCCCTGGCTCCTGTCAGACTCTCTCGGCGCCCAGGATGCCAGTTGGATCGCCGGGCATCCTCCCGCCCCCGGCTCTTATGCGGCCAAAACACGCTATCGGCAGTCCGATGCCGGCTGTGTCATGCGCGATGGCGGCGGAGATACCTTCACGCTGGACTTCGATCAGCCGCAGTGGGCGGTGACGCCGGGCCAGTCGGCCGTGCTCTACGACGGCGAGATTTGCCTGGGGGGAGGTATCATCGCGTCCCAATGACCATAACAAAGGGAGTGGGGCGTGGATATTCCTATCTTGATCTGCCTGTTGCTGCTGGGTGCGGGCGCGGGTTTCGCGGCGGGTTTGCTTGGCATCGGCGGCGGCATGGTGCTGGTGCCTTTCCTGACCATGATTTTCTCCTGGCAAGGCATGAACGACGATCTCATCGTCCATGCCGCGATCGCCACGTCGATGACTTCCATCCTGTTCACGTCGCTATCCAGCGTACGTGCCCACCACGCCGCCGGCGCGGTGCTCTGGCGGATTGCCTTGGCGATGGCGCCGGGTCTGATCGTCGGGGGGCTGCTGGCGGGCGGGGCGGTGTTCGCCGCGCTGCACACGGGCTGGCTGTCCGCATTCTTCGCCGCCTTCGTGCTGTACTCCGGCTATTCGATGTTGCGCAATACCAAACCCAAGCCTTCGCGCCAAATGCCCGGCGTGATCGGCACAACGGCCGCCGGCACCGGCATCGGCTTCATATCCGGCCTGGTGGGCGCGGGCGGCGGGTTTCTATCCGTGCCTTTCATGATCTGGTGCAATGTTCCGCTGCGCAACGCGGTCGCGACATCCGCCGCGCTGGGCTTCCCCATCGCGCTGGCGAACAGCACCGGCTATGTGATTTCCGGCCTGCGGGAAGCGGGAAGTACGCCTGGGATGCTGGGCTATATCTACTGGCCGGCGCTGCTGGCGCTGGTGTGCACCAGCGTACTGACCGCGCCGATGGGCGCCCGCGCCGCGCACAAGCTGCCGGTCGCGACAGTCAAGCGTATTTTCGCCTACCTGCTCTTCGCGCTGGCGATCTTCATGGCCTACAAGGCCTGGCGTGCTTTTTCCTGAGACGGCGCGCCCCGTTCAGGCATTTGCCGGCGGGGCGGTATCGATAAAGGACTGGCGCGTCGACAGCTTTTCGAACAGGCGCGCCAGATTCGGGTGCCCCGCGCGCCAATCCAGGTCCGGGAAGCGCAGGACGAGGTAGCCGAGCGCGCAACCCACCGCCACGTCCGCCAGGCTGTGATTGATGCCCATGCAATGGGCATGTTCGCCCAGGCTCTTGTTCATCGCGTCCAGGCTGGCGTGGATCTTGCCGTATTGGCGGGCGATCCATTCATCGTTGCGTAGTTCGGCGGGGCGTTGCCTTTCCTTGACGATCCCCACCGCGGCATCCAGGACGCCATCGGCGATGGCTTCCCAGCACTTGACGGCAGCGCGCTCGCGGCCGGATTGGGGGATCAGCCTGGCAACCGGGGAGAGCGTATCGAGATACTCGACGATAACGCGCGAATCGAACAGCGCGCCGCCGTCTTCCATGACCAGGCAGGGCACCTTGCCCAGGGGGTTGTATTGCTGGATCCGGGTATCCGGAGACCACACGTTTTCGAGTTCAAAGCGGTAATCCAGCTTTTTTTCCGCCATGACGATCCGTACCTTACGTACGTACGGGCTAGTAAGGGAGCCTATCAGTTTCATGGATGCACGGTCATAGTCGGAAAGCGGGCGGCAGTATAGCAGGATGATGCCACGCCGGACGGCGGTTGGCGCAGCCGATGGCGCGCGCCGGCGGACGAAGAGCGGCGGATGATAAAATCCTGGCGTTTTTTCGCGGTTTTCAATACTCGTTTCGGTCTATTTCCCTGCTCATGCATATCGCCCCCGCCCTCAGTCCGCTCAACGCGCTTTCTCCTCTTGATGGGCGATATGCCTCCCGTGGCGAGGCCCTGCGCGGGCTGTTGTCCGAAGCCGGCTTCATGGCGCATCGCGTCGAAGTGGAAGTCGCCTGGCTTTCCGCCCTGGCCGACGCGGGGCTGCCCGAGCTGCCGCGCTTCTCCGACGATGCGCGGGCGCGCCTGAAGGCGATCGTCGAAGACTTCAGCGAAGCGGATGCCGCCCGCATCAAAGAGATCGAGCGCGTCACGAACCACGACGTCAAGGCCGTGGAGTACTGGCTGAAGGAAAAAGTGGGCGATCACGTCGAACTCTCCCGCGCGGCGGAATTCATACATTTCGCCTGCACCTCGGAAGATATCAACAACACCTCGCATGCGCTTATGTTGTCGCGCGCCTGCAACGGTGTGCTGATCCCGACGCTGCAGAAGCTGCACGGCAAACTTGCCGCGATGGCGGCCGCCCACTCCGACCAGCCCATGCTGTCGCGCACCCATGGGCAGCCAGCCAGTCCCACCACCCTGGGCAAGGAATTCGCGAATGTGGCGGCACGCCTGGGCCGTGCCCTGGATGCGATCCGCGCTGTGCAGCCCCTGGCCAAGCTCAACGGCGCCACGGGCAACTACAACGCGCACCTTTCCGCCTATCCGGAGCTGGACTGGCCCGCCTTCAGCGAGCGGGTGCTGCGTGGACTGGGACTGACCCAAAACCGCCATACCATCCAAATCGAACCGCACGACTGGATGGCGGCCCTGTTCGATGCCGTGGCGCGTGCCAACATCATCATCCTGGACCTGGACCGGGACGTCTGGGGCTATGTGTCTCTGGGATATTTCAAACAGCGACTGAAAGAAGGCGAGGTCGGTTCCTCCACCATGCCGCATAAGGTCAACCCGATCGATTTCGAGAATTCGGAGGGCAACGTCGGCCTGGCCAATGCCATGTTGCGTCATCTTGCCGATAAGTTGCCGATATCTCGCTGGCAACGAGACTTGACCGATTCCACCGTCCTGCGCAATCTGGGTGTGGCGTTCGGCTATTGCATGGTTGCCTGGGATGCCTGCCTGCGCGGCCTGGACAAGCTCGAAGTGAACACGGCCGCCATCGACGCCGACATCGACGCCTGCTGGGAAGTCCTGGCAGAGCCGGTCCAGACGGTCATGCGGCGCTATGGACTGCCGCAACCCTACGAGCAGCTCAAGGCGCTGACGCGCGGCAAGGGGATCACCGAAATCGCGCTGCGCGAATTCATCCAGGGACTGGGCCTGCCCGAGGATGCCAAGACGCGTCTTCTGCAAATGACGCCGCGATCCTATATCGGTCTGGCAGCGCAATTGGCGCGATCGTTGTAATAAAGTCATCCCGCGGCACGAAGGCCGGCAGGCAACTGCCGGCCTTTTTTATTCGGGTAGGTGTCCGATCCAGTCGTAGCATTTGCTAATGCCTTTGTGTCCGGGGGATTCCAGGCTGGTACCCCCGCAGTTGCGTCCCTTTATTGGCTGGCAGGCCAGGCGCGTGGGGGATCCTCCTGGGCGGGAAGGGGGGCGTCCCGGTCCGGGCACGGCGCTTGCGACAGCAGGTGCAACAGTCCGCGAGGCGATACGCAATGGAAGTTTTCGCAAAGACCTTCAACGCATGGGGCGCCACCTTGACCGTCGACCCCGATGGCCGTGGCCGTTATAGCTGGAAGATCCTGGTCGAGGATCGCCGGCACGGCGAGCCGCGCATCCAGTGCATCGTCTCTCCGGTGGGCTTTCCTTCCGTCAGCGAAACCATCCTGGATGGCCGCGCAGCCCTGGAAGAGCTGGAACCGGAGCCTTATCCCGCCCGGGGGTAAACCCTTGTCGCGATGCGCGCACCGGAAAGGCCGATTTCGATTTTCGTTTTCTTTATCGCTTGAATGTTGAACCTGGAGAAAAATATGAGCGCCATGATGTGCCTTCCCTGCCAGAGCATTGCCCTTGCCAGGCCCGGTCTGCAGGCCCACCAGAACCTTGTGCACGAAGGCTTCGTGCGGCCTACCGAAAAGCGCCGCGAAAATCACCGCGAGGACCGTTTCCGCTGCTCATGCTGCCATACCCAGTGGGTACGCGAAACCGATCGGTGGGGCATGGATCTCGGGTTCAGGCTGGCCCCTGTACAGGGAGGCGCGCGTCCGCAATATGCGGCGCCGGAAAATACTCCGCGCGCGGGCGTGAGGGTTTATCAGGTACCCGCGTGAGCCCCGCCAGTTTGTATTGAACTTAATGCAATTCAGTATCGTGGCGCGCCGGATCGTAGCCCAAAAGCTGCAGGGCCGTTTCGTACGCGGCCGGGCTGGCGCACAGGAAAACGGCGATGTCTCCCGGATTGATATTGTCCAGCACATCGCCGATTTGCTCGGCGGCCGAGATCGGGTCGCTGACGGCGGTGGCGTGAATTTGTCCCCCGGCTTCGACCTCGGCGGCCGGTACGATATCGGCAATCGCGTCCAGATCAGGGGGGCTCACGACGACATAGCTGCGTATGAACTCGCCATCCAGGGTGGTTCGCAAGGCAATTCCGGATGTCAGGTCGGCGGTGCGGGCGCTGATAATGCTCATGGTTACCTTCTTTCGCTTGGGTGCCGTGTGGTCCTGGCCCCTGATGACGAATATATGGGATATTCGTTGTGGCATTGGAACACGAATGCCCAGCCAGTCCGAATCGTTCCCGCCTTCACAATGTTCATGTGCAACGCGGCGTAAGGCACTGCGGGAGTTATGCGCGACGATGTAGCAATTCGTTTCAACTGGCGCTGCCTAGGGTAGAAAATGTTTTTGACTTAAATGAACGTCACGTTCATAGTGTCGTGGAGAATTCAAGCAGCGCGATCTTTGTACAGTTCAGGGTTCTTTCCGGTCTCCGTTATTGTTCTTGGCCCTAGCTTGAATATTCTCGTGTCCCGGGCTTTAGGCCCATTGTAAATGCAAGGAAAATCGGTATGGAAACCGGCGTCGTCAAGTGGTTCAACTCTGAAAAAGGTTATGGCTTTATCACCCCCGAGTCGGGCGGTAAGGACCTGTTCGCGCACTTCTCCGAAATCCAAGGCAGCGGCTTCCGCTCCCTGGAAGAAAACCAGCGTGTGACGTTTGTCGTCGCCAACGGTCCCAAGGGCCCGCAAGCAACGAAGATCACGCCGGCGTAATGCCTCTGGCATGAATACGGTGCAAAAAGCCCCACTTCGGTGGGGCTTTTTGTTGCACGGCACCGACGCTGGCGCGCATCCATCCGGACGGCGGCGAGCGCCGCGTCGCTCAGCGTGGCGGCGCGCGATCGGCGACGAATCGGATGCCGCGCGTGAAGCGGCATTCGTATTGGCCGCTGGGCGTCGCTGCGCCGCCCGGCCCAGCTTGCCTGGCGAAGCGGACGATGACCTTGCCGTCGGCCATGGCGCGATAGCGTATGTATTCGACAACAGGCCGATCCTCTGCGGCCAGGGTATGATGGGTATCGGCAAAGGCGACGTATTGTCCGCCTGGGATCAGGAAGCGGGTGATGCGCGAACCACCCTGCATCCTGGGCCCCGCGATGCCGCTGCCGTCCTTGGCGCAGTGCGCCAGATCGAGCAGAACGGTGACCGATTCGCCCGCCATCAAGGCCGCGACGAGGGAAGGGTAGCTCGCCAGCTCGTGCGCGCGCGCCGGTGCGCAGGCCAGCGCGGACAGGGCCGCACCGACAAGCGCGCGTACAAGCCAGGGGCGCCGCCGTGGCGGACAAGCGTACGCCATCCTGCGTACGGGCGCCTCCGTTGGCGGGGATAAGTAAATATCGATGCTCATGTCTGCTCCAAATGGCGCCCGCCGCCAACCCGGCGGGGCAACGTCCGGTTTGCCCTGTTTGAAGGGCCGCGGTCAGTGAGGCATCGGCCAGACTCGGTTCCGGGTTAAAAGTCGTGAACGCGTCATCCGCGCGTAGCGCAATGCCGAGCCTCAATGGGAGACATCATGAGCATCTTCAAATCCATACTGGCCAGGATCTTTCCAAGCAGCCATCCCGCCAATACCGAGGCGTCCTCGTCCCAGCCTGCTCCGACCGGCGAAGCGGCCACCACGTCCGCAGCTTCAGCTGCCACGCCGTCGACCGCCATGCCCGAAGTCGATGTCCGCGCCGTGCTCGTAGAGATGCAAAGCGGGAATCCGCAGAAGCTCAATTGGGATACATCGATCGTCGATCTGATGAAGCTGCTGGGGCTGGACAGCAGCCTCGCCGCGCGTAAAAGCCTGGCTTCCGAATTGGGTTACAGCGGCGACATGGAGGACTCCGCCTCCATGAACATCTGGTTGCACAAGCAGGTGATGGTCAAGCTGGCTGAAAACGGCGGCAAGGTGCCCGAGGAATTGAAGCACTGAGGCATAGCTGCGGCGCGTGCTTGAAAAGAAAAACACCCCGGGGCTTGGATCAAGGTCCTGCTTCCGGGGTGCCATTCACCGCTTGCGTTCACGGTCAGGTCACGACGGTCGCGTCGTGGATTCACTGAAGCGGAACATTCCCGTTGGATAGCGTGGCCGCCAGGAGCATGTTCTTGTTGCGGATCCAGCCGGGGATAAGGAATGCATCCACCAGGGTCCAGATACCGACCGCTATCAGAAGCACAAAGCCCACGCCGATAATGCTAAGGATAATGCCGAGGACCGTCAGCGCCAGCATCGCGATGGCGCTACCCGTCTTGCCGGCGTAGAACCTGTGCCCGCCGAGGCTCCCCAGGAACAGCCACAACAGATAGGCAACGCCCACGTTTTTCCGGTTGGCGTCATACATCATCGTTTGCATCGCAGAGGTGTTCACGTTGCTCTCCTGGTGGTCGCCGGGGCATCGCCGGATTCATAATGACATCATTGTACGATTTTGATACAAGGATGGCGAGATAGGGCCCCGCTGGGCACTATCGTGCAACGTCTGCCCGCACGACGAAGGAGAAGGTGCCTTTGCTTGCCTTCTAGGCAGTCCGAATCCGCCGGCCTGGGTAGCGTGACTGGCGTCGTCGGACATGGTCCATGGTCGGCCGATTGGGCAGCGACGCTCCGAATGAAAAAGCCCCCACTTGCGTGGAGGCCTTCGAATTCTTTGGTGGCGCATCCCTGATTCGAACAGGGGACCTGCGGATTATGATTCCGTCGCTCTAACCGGCTGAGCTAATGCGCCATATCCAGGTTCGGGTTCATCATCGATTGTCGTGTGACACACCGGATGCATCGCGTCCCAGGAAAGACCAAAATTCTAGCACGCTGCGTCGCATTTTGCCAAATCGAAACGGTACCTCCTGAAGCCTCCGCCCAGGGCGCCGCCCTTGTCTCCATTCTGGGTCGGGGCGCCCGGCTTTCGGTCGAATGGCGCGGCGCCCGGGAAGCGCGCGTCGCCAGGGCTGGTTCGCACCGGCCCTAAGCGCCAAGCGGACCGAGCTCAGGCATCGCAAGCCAGCCGGAGGCCGGAAAACTGCCACCGCGCGTCGGGCGGAAAGAAATTGCGGTACGTCGCCCGGATATGCGTGCGGGGTGTCGCGCAGGAGCCGCCACGCAGCACGTATTGGCTGCACATGAACTTGCCGTTGTATTCGCCGACGGCGCCGGCCGCCGCTGCGAAGCCGGGGTAGGGCTCGTAGGGACTGGCCGTCCATTCCCAGACATCGCCGTACATCTGCAACGGGGTCCGAGCGTTGCTTCCGGCGGCCACACGAGGATGCAAGGCGCCGGATTCCAGGAGATTTGCATGCGAATCGGGACGCATGTCGCGCGCCATCTGCTCCCATTCGGATTCTTTGGGCAAACGGGCGCCCGCCCACCGCGCATAGGCATCGGCTTCAAAGTAACTGATGTGCGTGACCGGGGCATTCGGATCGATCGTTTCCATGCCGTGCAATGTGAATGCGTGCCACGTGCCGTCGGTGTTTTCCCAATATAGCGGCGCTTCCCATCCATGGGTCCGCACGGCGTCCCAGCCTAATGAAAGCCAGAGCTCCGGACGCCGGTAGCCGCCATCGTCTATGAAAGCCCGGTACTCGCCCTGGGTCACGGGGCGCCGCGCCAGCCGGAAAGGCCGCAGCAATACCTGGTGGGCAGGGGTTTCGTTATCGAAGCAGAAGTCGTCGTCGTCGTGGCCTACCGAAACGATGCCGCCGGGATGGTCCAGCCATTCCTGCGGCGATGCCGCGACCACCGCGCGAGGGCGCGGCGTGTTGGCATAGGCCGGACGAAGGGCGTTGCACGACAGCAAATGCTTGACGTCCGTAAGGATCAGTTCCTGATGCTGCTGCTCATGATGCAGACCCAGGCGCACCAGTGCCTCGGCAGCGCTGTCGCCGCAGATGGCGGGGATAAGACGCGCCATCGCTGCGTCGACATGTGCGCGGTACGCAAGGATGTCCTGTAAAGGCGGCCTCGTCAGCAGGCCGCGCTGTGGGCGCGGATGCCTTTCGCCGATGGCGTTGTAGTAGGAATTGAACAGGAAGCCATAACGGGGGTGGAAAACGGCATAGTCCGCAAGCCGTGGTTGCAGCAGGAAGGTCTCGAAGAACCACGTCGTATGTGCCAGATGCCATTTCACCGGACTGGCGTCCGGCATGGACTGCGCCTGGCAGTCTTCCGCGCTAAGCGGGGCGGCCAGCACCAGGCTGGTCTCGCGTACGGTTTCGTAGTGGGCCAGCAAGGGGGCCAGTGGCGCGTCCGGCATGAGGGGACGGCTCGACGTGTGATGACTATCCATGGTCTTTATCTGCGTCTTGCATAGGGCTTGGGGTTCTTACGCTCGCGCACAGAACACCGCGAACCATTCGCGCTCGTCCGTCCAGTATCGGATCTGGCCGAATCCGGCGCGCGACAACATGGCCTTGAAGGCATGCGGACGGTACTTGTAGGAGTCCTCCGTATGGATTCTCTCGCCTTCCTTGAAGCTTCTTTCGCCTCCCGGCCACCGTACCTTGGTCGCGACACGCGCGCGCAGATGCATTTCCATGCGCGAGCGCGCTTCGTTGAAGGAGGCCAGATGCTGCCATTGCGCCAGATTGAAGTCAGAGCCGAGGATTTTGTTGACATGGCGCAGCATGTTCAGATTGAACGCGGCCGTCACGCCCACCGCGTCATCGTAGGCCGGTTCCAGTATCTCGCAAGCTTTGACCAGATCGACTCCGATGATCAACGCTCCATCGGCGCATTGCCGGCGTATGTTCGCCAGCAGGTCTGCCGCCTGTTCCGGGGGAAGGTTGCCGATGCTCGACCCAGGATAGAAGAAAGCGCGCCGCTCCCCGTGTACTTCGGCGGGCAGGCTGAGATCGTTGAAGAAATCCATGCCCAGCGCGGAGATCTCCAGGTCCGGATAATGATCCGCGATCCGCTTGACCGCGGCTTTCAGGTAGTCGACGGAGATGTCGATGGGAACATATTGAGCTGGCCGCAGATGGGCCAGCAGGCGTTCCGCTTTGGCGCAATCGCCGGCGCCCAGATCGATCAAGGTACGCACCGGGCCCGCATGGGTGACGATGTCGGCCGAATGCTTCGCGAATATCTCGTTCTCGCACCGCGTGGGATAGTACTCATCCAGAAGTGTAATAGCGGTGAACAGGCTGGATCCCAATTCATCGTAGAGGAACTTGGGGCTGATGTGAGCCTGCTCTTTTGTCAGGCCGTCCAGCAGCTCTTTTTTTACCGTATCGGTGGTTTCGACGTGCCGCTGGTGAAACCGCGGTTCGGGGGCGGGTGCCGCTGGCGCCACCGTTGGGATGGTGTCGACGGCGGAAGACGTATACGAGGGTACGCGCATGCGAAATCCTTGTGCAAAGGTGGCGGCGGCCAAACGGTTCGAGGGAGCAATCGCCGTTCCCGGCGGAGGTTTATAGGAATTTGGCCGGTTTGCCGGGCTGAAATAGCGCTTTACCCATCGTTGCGAAAGAAAAGGGCGTCCGCCATCGTCAAGCTCGACAATGGGCCATACGGTACGCCGTCCCCTTTGTCACCTGCAAGGGTTTTTTCCAAGGAGAGAACATGAACTCGAATTCCCATAGCGCAGAACTTCTGGCCGGCAAGGAAAAGGTGGCGACCAGCCTGCGGGAGCTGATGGCCGGTACCGAAGAACTGCTTCGTTCCACGGCGTCGTATACCGGCGAAGAAATCGAGCGGGCGCGCCAGCGCCTGAAGATTCAGCTGGAAAACGCGCGCAGCATGGCCGGCTCGTGGGAGAGCACGGCTGCGGAGCGCTATCGCTATGTCGCGGACGCCACGGACGAGTATGTTCACGAGAACGCCTGGAAATCGATCGGTATCGCCGCGGTGCTCGGCCTGCTGCTGGGTGCGTGCCTGTCGTCCAGCAACGACCGGCGCTGATGCGGCGGCCCGATGCATCGGCCGTGAGATGCCGCCATGCCTATGATTGTGGTCGCGCGATTTGACACCCTGCCGGACGCCGCCAGCGCGGCTCACGCGCTGGTCGGCGAGGGTTTTCGCGAAGACGCCGTATGCGTTTTTCGTGCCGGCGAACCGGGCGAACGCTGGTCCGGCCGGCGCGTGCGTGCCGCCATCGCGAGAACCGCGGCGCTGGGCGCGGCGGGTGCGGCGGTCGGCGTTGCGACGACAACCGTGATGGCCGTGCCGGATCCATATAGTGTCCTGATCGCGGCCGTTGGCGCGCTGGCCGGCTCGCTGGCCGCGGCCGTGGTAACGCATCTGGAGCGTCGCGGCGAATCGGACGGCGCCTTGCCGCCGCAGGCGGCCTTCGTGGCTGTCGTGACAGGGACCGGGCAGGAGGCCAAGGGTACGCAACTGCTGCACGACGCCGGTGGCCGCAGTATGGAGCGCCTCAGAGGAGGGCGGCAGATTCTGTCCGAACTGGTTAAAGGCCACGAGGGCATGGATAGTCCGTTCGGTAGACGCTTTCCCATTTCATGATGTTAAGGAGACCGTAATGAAAGCCGGACGTAGCGACGAACACGATAAGGCAGCGAGCGGCCAGGACAGTTCGCCCGATAATTCCCAGGACAAGAACAGGGAAGGGCCGGCACGCGTGTCGCACGAGTTGGACAAACAGCAGGAGTGGGACAAAGCGGCGCAGGACCGCGGTTTCCAGAAGGGCGACCAGGGCGGCTATAAGGGCGACTATGACCAGGGCAAGTATGAAACACGCGACTTCGGCTTTCCCCGCAAGGAAGACTCCGAACGCGGCGTCGGCAACCGGCAGGCCGAACCCTCCGCCACAAAAGGAGAGCGCGAAAGGTAGCCACAGGCAATCGTGCCATTAACCCGCGGTTGTCCCACGTCCACAAGAAGTAAAAGGCGGCCGCCCCTTCCTCCAGCCAAGAAGAAACAATGAAACGCTTATGGCGGGCCTGTTGGCTCGCGGCATTTGCCTGCCTGCTCGCGGCCTGTGCCACCGTGCCCGACGCTACGGATGGCACATTGCCGCGCAGCCAGATACGCATCGCAACCGATTCCGGCTGGCTGAGTTATCAACGCAGCCAGGATATTGTCAAGAAGCTCGATACGCCCGGTCAGCCGGCGTCCGGCCCACGCTTCAGCGCCGACGACATGGACTCCGCCACCGCGGGTTTCCTATTGCGTCACCTGCAAGTCGAAGAGGCCATCAGCGGAGCGCCTCTGGAGGCCGGCAATCGTGTCGATCTGTTCTCCGACGGCCCCACGACCTACCACGCCATGCTGGAGGCCATCCGGGGCGCTCGCCAGTATGTGCATATGGAAAGCTATATTTTCGACGACGACGACGCGGGACAGAAGTTTGCGGACGCACTGATCGCGAAGAGAAAACAGGGCGTCCCTGTCGCGCTCATGGTCGATGGCGTGGGGACCTTGCATACGCCGAAGGCTTTCTTCGACCGTCTGCGCGAGGAGGGGATACAGGTAGTGGTGTTCAATCCGGTGAACCCTGCCGAGGCACGCGCGGGATGGTCTCCGAATAACCGCGATCATCGGAAACTGTTGGTTGTCGATGGCAAGACGGGCTTTCTCGGCGGAATCAATATCAGTTCTGTATATGAGTCATCCGCATCGGGTGGGTCATCGGCATCGATCCTGCGCGGCAGCTCGTCGGATTCGGCCCAGCCCCCGGATCCCAAGGAGGCTCCATGGCGCGACACGCAGATCCGGGTGCAGGGTCCGGCCGTGGCCGAGATTGAACGGGTGATGCAGGAAGGCTGGCAGGCCCAGCACGGTCCGCCATTGGACCCAAGAGAGTTCTATCCGGTAAATCAGGGGATGGGAGATCTTTTCGTGCGCATCGTCGCCAATCGCCCGGGAGACCGCGACGGCTATACGCTGTATCTGACTTTCATGTCGGCCATACAAAGCGCGCAGCGATCGATACACATCACCATGGCGTACTTCGTGCCGGATCCTGCCTTCGTCCAGGCCTTGGCGGACGCGGCCAGGCGCAATGTGGACGTGGTGCTGGTGCTGCCGGGCTTCAGCGATTCTTCTCTCGTGTTCCATGCCGGCCGCTCGCATTACTCGGAGTTGCTGGAAGCAGGTGTGAAGATCTACGAGCGTCGCGACGCGTTTCTGCACGCGAAGACCGCGGTGATCGACGGAGTATGGTCCACCGTAGGCTCGAGCAATATGGACTGGCGTAGTTTCGCGCTGAACTATGAGTTGAACGCCGTCGTGATCGGACCGCGCTTCGCCCGGCAAATGGAAACCTTGTTTGACGAGGATGTAGCTCGGGGCCAGCGAATCGATGCCCAATACTGGTCGGACCGGGGCATCAAGGAAAGACTCATGGAGTCCTTTGGTCGGATGTTCGAGCGCTGGCTCTGATACGGCCCGTCTCCCGGGACCGGGAACAGCCGGCGCGTGCCGGCCGGTTCGCAATCAGAGGGGCTACTTTCCGTAGCGCGTTTTGGCATCGGCCATGCAGGCATCCTTGGCGTTGCCGGACAGGGTGTCGCATTTCGCCTTCGCGACGTCATATGCCGCTTCGCGCTTTTCCTTGGTTGCATCGTGTCGCGCTTCGGCCTGTTCCTTGGCTTGCTTCGCGTCGGCCTTGGCGCTATCGCGCGTGGCCTTGGCTTCTTTTTGGCAAACGTCTTTTTCGTCGCCCTTCATGCCATCGCATTTCTTCTGGTCGGCGCGATACTGCGCATCGATTTCCTTGTTGGTCATCGGCGCCTGGGTCTGAGCATGCGCGGTGAAAGTCACCGCCGGGATACTCAATGCGATGGCACTCAGAGAAAGTTTGATGATGCTCATGACGCTACTCCTCGTTGTCGTCTACAGGCCGATTGACCTGGCCCTCGACGGGCTGGTTCTTCGAGCAAGCTGCGTACCCGAGCGCAATATTCCCCAACCATGCGTCGATAGGCATAGCCCTTGCTGTGTGCGTAGTCCCAACTCGTCACACGAAAGGAGATCGGAATGAAGTTCAGTCGTCTCACCTCCATGTTGATTCTCGCCGCGGCTTGCGGGTCCGGTGCCGCGTTGGCGCAGCAGAATGCACCTACCACGCCTTCCACCACGCCGAACGACTCTACCGCCACGCCGCCAAGGAATGACAAGGTACCGCCGGGCACGCCTGCGCCCGCGCCGTATGCGAGCCATCCTGCCGGCACCGCGCCGGTTACGCGGGATAGTTCCGGCAGCGACCTGCGAAAGGAAAAGGAACCGCGCATGCCCTCGGATATGAAGAACACCAACGTCTCGCCAACGAAGGGCGGCGGCGCGCCTTATACGGATACGGGCAAGCGGTAAGGACCTTCGCCGCGCGGAATGACGAAGGGGCGCCGCGGCGCCCCTTTTCGATATGCCTTCGCGGTCAGTACTGCCGGCGCATGTCGGCGGGCGGGTACTTCAGCTGTCCACGGTACTTCGATACGGTGCGACGCGCCACCACCACGCCTTGCTGGCCGAGCAGTTGCGCAAGGTCGACATCGGATAGGGGCGTGGATGCATCTTCGCCGTCAATCATTTCCTTGATCAACGCCCGCACGGCGGCGGCCGAGCAGCTTCCCCCCGTGTCCGTATAAAGTTCGCGGGAGAAGAAGTGCTTGAATTCGAAAATGCCGCGTGGCGTGGCCATGTATTTATTGCTCGTCGCGCGGGATACGGTGGACTCGTGGATTTCCAATTCATCGGCGATCTCGCGCAGCATCAACGGACGCAGGGCGATCTCTCCGTACTCGAAGAACGTTTGCTGGCGCAGAACGATCGCTTCCGCCACGCGCTGTATGGTGCTGTAGCGTTGTTCGACGTTGCGGATCAGCCAGCGTGCTTCCTGCAGCTCTTGTGCCATCGGCGAACGGTCGCTATAGCGTGCATTGCGGAACAGATCGGCGTAGGCCCGATGCAGGCGTGCGCGGGGCATCGCCGCACGGTTGGGTGTGACGATCCATTGGTTGTTGAACTTCTGTACGACGACATCGGGCACCACATAGCTGGAATCGGCTTGTGAATAACGCAGTCCGGGGCGAGGGTCCAGGCGTCGTATCAGCGAGCACGCTTCGCGCATCGCGTCGTCGCTGCATTGGCACGCGCGGACCAGGCCGGAAAAATCGTGCTTGCCCAGGCGTTCCAGTTCGTGTTCGACGATGTGGATTGCCAGATCGCGCGCGGGCGTTGTCTCGTCCATCGCGACGAGTTGCAGCTTCAGGCATTCCGCGAGGTTGCGTGCCCCCAGGCCGGGCGTGTCGAGCTGCTGAACCAACTTAAGGGCGACCTCCCATTCCTCGGGCTCGGGTGGGGGATCGAATACCCCGTCCCCGGCGAGTTCGGTCAGGTCGGTTCGCAGATAGCCTTCTTCGTCCAGCCCCTCGATGATGTACTCGGCCATCAGGCGATCGCGTGGCGCCAGTCGGTAGCTGCACAGTTCGCTGCATAGCCGGTCGCGCAGGTCTTCGGTGCTGCGGGCCCACTGGCCGACGTCGCTGTCGCCATCGCCCGAAGCGCGGGCCGCGGGGTAATCGCCGGAATACTCCGATTGAATGTCCGGCAGCTCGGGTAGCTCGACCACGACTTCCGGCGGAGCTTCCGTCAGAGCGGGATTCTGCATATCGGACGCGCCGGCCAAATTTTCGTGGAGCGCCGTATCCGTGGCCGGCGTGCTCGCCACGCCGGAGTCGGCCGGTGCGTTATCGTCCTCGCCTTCCTCGAGGAACGGGTTTGTCGCAAGTGCTTGCTCGATTTCGCGGGTAAATTCCAGCGCGGACATCTGCAGCAGTTTTACCGACTGCTGGAGCCGCGGCGTCAGGCTGGTCTGCTGACGCGCCCTGAGTTCGTACGTGGCTTGATGTGCCAATTGCTGTCTCCGTCTGACTGCAGGGATGAAAACGCCCATCCCATTCAAGACAAACATAAGCAAGGTGCATGCCAATTTTCAGTCGACCCCGTGCGACCTGACGGACCCCTGGCAAGCCCGCGTATTTATTGGCTTTTCAAGGCACGCCGCATGCTGGCGTAGGGATAGGTGGATCGCTGGATGCCGCCAAGCCCCCGACTTTGCCGGACGGATTTACCAGCTCATGTAATAACTGCCAGACGCCTCCAGGATCGCGGCGGCGGCGTCATTCCCAGGAGGTCGATATGGAGCATGGCCGAGATACCGTCGAACCCGGGCACATTGCCGCCGCCGGCTCGCCGGCCGAGACGCGGATCGTCGGGTCGGCAAAGAAATCCGGCGCCGGCCCCGGGCCGGAAGTCATGGCGGCGGCCACGCTGGAGGGGAACGACGTCCTGAACCTGTCCGGCGAAAAGTTGGGCGTTTTGCAGGACATCATGATCGACGTCGGCAGCGGCCGCATCGCTTATGCCGTGCTGGCACGAGGCGGTGTCATGGGGATCGGCGACAAGCTGTTCGCGGTGCCGTGGAGCGCGTTGACGCTGGACACCGACCGCAAATGCTTTCTGCTGGATATCGACCTGGAGCGTCTGCGCAACGCCGCCGGCTTCGACAAGGACAATTGGCCGCGCATGGCTGACCCCGCCTGGGCTGCGGGGGTCCACGAGTACTATGGGCAGCCCCCGTATTGGTCGTGACTTTGCCGCGAGTCCGGGATTACCCGGAGTGCGAGGTCGCGGATCCGTCGTAGGTGCCAAGCCGGTTGTACAGCGTCTTAAGGCTGATACCCAGCGTGCGGGCGGTCAGGCGCTTGTCGCCCTGGTGATGAGCCAGTGTCGCCAGGATCAATTCCCTTTGTGCCTGCAGCAGCGAGGTTCCCACGGACATCTTCAACGTGCCATGGGCAACCTGCGCCTTGGACTGTCGCCGTGACAGCGCCGGCGCGGCGATCTCGACCACGTTATCGGCCAGAATGTAGGCGCGATGGATAGTATTCTTCAATTCCCTGACGTTTCCCGGCCAGTCGTATGCCAGCAGGGCGTCGGATGCACGCTTGGAGAAGACTTTGTTGGTTCCCTCGGCCGCGTTGAAGCTGTCCAGGAAACGCTGTGCCAGGTAAGGCACGTCTTCCAGCCTTTCCCGCAGGGGCGGCACGCGCAGCGGCACCACGGCCAGCCGGTAGAGCAGGTCCTCGCGGAAGCGGCCCTCGTTGACGGCCGTGTATGGGTCCCGGTTGGTGGCGGCCACGATGCGGACGTTTACCCGAACCGGGTGGAGTCCGCCGACGCGATGAAAAGTGCCGGTTTCCAGGACGCGCAGCAGTTGTACCTGCATGTCCAGCGGCATCTCCGTGACTTCGTCCAGGAACAGGGTGCCGCCGCTGGCATGCTCGAAGTAGCCGATGTTCTGGGCGATGGCGCCGGTGAAGCTGCCTTTTTCGTGGCCGAACAGCTCGGCTTCGATCAAGGTCGCGGGGATCGCGCCGCAATTGACGGGGACGAAAGGCTGGTCGGCGCGCTCGCTGCCGCCGTGGATGGCCCGGGCCACGAGCTCCTTGCCTGTACCGCTCTCGCCCACGATCAGCACGCTGGCGTCGGTGCCGGCCACTTTGTCTATCTGCTCAGCCAATCGGCGCATGGCTTCGCACTTCCCCATAGAGGACGGCTTCGGAAACGCGGTCGGATCGAGGCGGCCGTTGGCGCGGGACGCCCCCGTGGCGTTGGGTATTCCCATTTTCGGGCTTGCTCTTTTGGCGGTAGGGCGCCTGGAATCGGCGTTCGCAATATTGTTGGGCTGCATATCTCGTGATCCTACTTTTCCAGAATACGCGTCGTTGCAAGCACTTGAAAGTAGATGAAAATCTTAGCTAACTGTACGAATTGATTACGTTTGCCGAAAACGTGGCACGATAAGCTTCGCTGCCTTGAATGGCCCGCATTATGCAACGGTCTCCGTCTTAAACGCGATGCGGGTCGCTCCCGGCGGAGGCTAGAATAAAGCCGAGAGGGGCGCCGCGCGCCCAGCGTTTTCTAAACCCCAGAAAGAACCGCGAACACACGGAACTGCGAATGCCACATGTTTTGATCGTCGATGACGAATCTCCGGTGCGAACCGCGCTGGCCGAGATCGTCAAGGACGAAGGGTTTACCGTTGCCCAAGCCAGCGATCTGCGCGAGGCGAAGATCCAGATCCTTCGCCAGTCGCCGGACCTGGTCTTGTCCGATCTGCAGCTGCCGGATGGGAGCGGCCTGGATATCTTCCAGGCGTTGAGCTCGCCGAACGTCGATGTGGTGTTCATTACCGGCCACGCCAGCGTCGAAAGCGCGGTGGACGCCTTGCGTCTCGGGGCGATCGATTACCTGCTCAAGCCGGTCAATATCCAGCGCCTGAAGATGGTCCTGGGCCGCATGCCGCGTAACGCCGATCTGTCGCCGTGGGGTGGTCCCTTCGAGGACGAAGACCGCTTCGGCAAAATGCTGGGGCGCTCCGAGCCCATGAAGCGTCTCTACCGGCAGATCGCCAAGGTGGCGCCAACCGAAGCGACCGTATTCCTGATGGGAGACAGCGGCACGGGCAAGGAGCTCGCCGCGCAGGCCATCCACGAACTGAGCGGGCGCCGCAAGGGCCCATTCCTGCCGGTCAATTGCGGGGCCATTTCTCCCAATCTGATCGAAAGCGAAATGTTTGGCCACGAGCGCGGCAGCTTCACGGGCGCGGACCGGCAGCACAAGGGTTACTTCGAGCGGGCGGCGGGCGGCACCCTGTTCCTGGATGAAATCACGGAAATGCCCATAGACCTGCAGGTCAAGCTGCTGCGGGTCCTCGAAACAGGCCTGTTCATGCGGGTCGGGACGAACCGCGAAATCGCCAGCGACGTGCGGGTGGTGGCCGCGACCAACCGCAATCCGGAAGAGGCGGTCGCGGAAGGCAAGCTGCGCGAAGACCTGTATCACCGGCTCAACGTTTTTCCGGTGGAGCTGCCGCCACTACGCGAGCGTGGGGACGATGTGATCCTTATCGCCCAGCGCTACCTGGACATGCTTAACAAGGAGCGCGGGGCGGAGAAGAAATTCGCGGTCGATACATTGGAAGCCCTGCGTAGCCACACTTGGCCGGGCAATGTGCGCGAGCTCAAGAACTACGTCCACCGCGCCTTCATTCTGGCCGACGATAATGAGATCCGCGCCGGCGTCGTGCCGCTGCAGATGTCGCCGGAGAAAACCGCGACCGGTTCTCAGATCACCGTGCCGGTCGGCGTCCCGCTGGCGGACGCGGACCGGCGGCTGATTTTTGCCACGTTGGAGCAATGCGGCGGCGTCAAGAAGCATGCCGCCGAGATTCTGGGCATCAGCCTGAAAACGCTCTATAACCGCCTCGAAGAGTACGCGGCGGCGGGGCATTTTCCCAAGGTGAATGGGGACACCGGCTCGAAGCCGGAGCCCCTTGGTCGGGCCAAGTAGGGCTTAGCCGCCGTTGCGGGCCGGGTCCGGACGGGTGTGTGCCAGGCCGGCCTGGTCCTCATCGACGATGCGATCGGACGCGACGTCGGTCCCGATGGGGTCCGAATCGCCTTCGACGTCCGCTCTATCGCCAGTGCCGCTCGCATCGGTATCGGTATCCGGCGTGCCGGGACCGAGGTCGCTGCCCGAGTCCGATGAGTCGCTCGGGCCCAGGGCGCGATTGCCGTGGCCGGGAAGCCCATCCGTCATGGGATCTGCGTCGGGGTTATATCGTGTTGCCATGTCAGCCTCCTGCTGGGTTCTCGCGTGGCGCCTCGCAAGGGGCACGCGGCT
Source organism: Bordetella sp. (assembly GCF_057362025.1). NCBI lineage: Bacteria > Pseudomonadati > Pseudomonadota > Betaproteobacteria > Burkholderiales > Alcaligenaceae > Bordetella > Bordetella sp. Next base: position 57,660 of record NZ_JBMQQZ010000091.1, read on the forward strand.
GACGACGGCTTCGCAAGCTGTGTGCCGCGCCAGGCCTGCTCAGGCTGGGGCGGGCTCGGGTGGGCTGTCCGCGATCGCCTGGATGGAAGTGATGTCGTGGACCGGCTGGAACGAATCGGCGCGCGCCATCGTCCAGCCTGTTTCGAACACGCGATGCCGGAACTTGCCTTCCAGCAATTCACCGGGCGCCAACTCCGGAAAGACCGCGGACAGCAGGCGCACTTCGGATGACGAGATGCGCCGCGCGATGTGGTGGGGCCGCAAGGCGCCCGGATGCGTCAGTCCGGCCGCGCCCAGCAGCTCTGCCAGCGCGTGTAGCGTGTTCGCGTGGAAGTTCGCCACGCGTTGCGCCTTGTCGGGTACCACCAGGGCGCGTTGGCGCACCGGGTCCTGGGTCGCAACGCCGGTGGGGCATTTATCCGTATGGCACGATTGGGCCTGTATACAGCCGACCGCGAACATGAAGCCGCGTGCGGCGTTGCACCAGTCCGCGCCGAGCGCCATGGTGCGGGCCATGTCGAAAGCGGTGATGATCTTGCCGGACGCGCCGATGCGAATGCGATCGCGCAGGTTGACCCCGACAAGCGTGTTGTGGACCAGGCGCAGGCCCTCCCGCAGCGGGGTGCCGACATGATCGACGAATTCCAGTGGCGCTGCCCCGGTTCCGCCTTCGGCTCCGTCGACGACGATGAAGTCGGGCGTGATACCGGTTTCCAGCATTGCCTTAACGATGGCGAACCATTCCCAAGGATGGCCGACGCACAGCTTGAACCCGACCGGCTTGCCTTCGGACAGTTCGCGCAATTGGGCGACAAAGCGCATCAGCCCGATGGGCGTATCGAATGCGCTGTGGCCCGCAGGCGAATTGCAGTCTTTCCACGGCGCCACGCCGCGTGTCGCGGCGATTTCTGGCGTGACCTTGGCGCCGGGCAGGATACCGCCGTGGCCGGGTTTGGCACCCTGCGACAGCTTGATTTCTATCATCTTTACCTGCGGTGTGCGCGCGTTGCGTACGAACGCCTCAGGTGAAAAGTTGCCCTGCTCGTCCCGGCAACCGAAATAGCCGGAGCCGATATTCCATACCAGGTCGCCTCCCGGCTTGCGGTGATACGGGCTGATGCCGCCTTCACCGGTATCGTGGGCGAAATTGCCGATGCGCGCGCCTTCGTTAAGGGCCGTGATGGCGTTGCCCGATAGGGCGCCGAAGCTCATGGCCGAAACGTTCAATGCCGACATCGAATAAGGTTGCTTGCAGTCCGGTCCGCCGACGGTGACGCGGAAATCGCTGTCGGCGACATGCGTTGGCGCAAGCGAGTGATTCATCCATTCATAGCGGTCGTTGTAGACCTCTTCCTGTGTGCCGAACGGACGCTTGTCCACCTGCTTCTTGGCGCGTTGGTAAACGATGGAACGTTGCGCTCGTGAGAAGGGCGTCGCGTTCGTATCGTCTTCGAGGAAGTACTGGCGGATTTCCGGGCGTATGGCTTCGAACAGGAAGCGCAGGTTGCCCAGGATGGGATAGTTGCGGCGTATGGCGTGGTGCGGCTGGACCAGGTCATAGAGCCCCAGCACTGCCAGCGCGGCCAGCGGGATCGCCGCCCAGAGCCACGCCGGCGACGACAGGACGGTTAACGCTGCCGTGCAGACGGTGCCTGCCAGAACGAGCGCCAAAGTTGAAAACCGGATGGCCAGCCAGGGCATATGTCTTTCCTTCTTGGCGGGCTGGAGCCCGCTGTCTCGAACGCGGCAAACCATAACAGAAAGCTGCGGCCGCTACGAAGGAAAGCGCGGGCGGCGTTGAAATAAAAGCGTGGAAGGAAGCGCCGGACGACGCCGGGCGGAAAGCAAAACGGGAGCCATCTGGCTTGCATCCAGAGGGGCGGATGCAGGTCGAGCCTTCGGGATGCGGCTCACCGCGCTCCGGTCCAGGATATCGCGTTGTCCTCGCCGTCCGAGGCGCATTCAGCAACTGGAGGGTGGCGGGGATTTCTCCACGGGCAAGCCGAAGATGGGGCGCAGGTGTACGCCGAGAGCGCTTCCGGCAAAAGCCGCGGGCAGCCACAGCCAGGCGTGCAGGCTGCCCGAAAGGATGCCGCTGAAATAAGCGCCGATGTTGCATCCGTAGGCCAGGCGCGCGCCGAAGCCGAGCAGCAGGCCACCGATTACGGCGCCGGCCAGCGAGCGGGCAGGCACTTCCCAGACGGGGGCGAATTTGCCCGCGCCCGAGGCCGCGACCAGGGCGCCCAGCATCAGGCCGATGTCCATGACCGTCGTGACGTCTTCGCGCAGCGGCGCGGCCAGCGACTTGGATTGCCTGACCCAGTAGGCCCAGCCGGCCACGTCCCCCCCCATCGCGTCATAAGCTTTCGCGCCCCAAAGGGCGAAGGCGGATGTGATGCCCCACGGCCGTCCCGCCAGGGCCAGCGTCGCGAAGTTCAAAGCGACCAGGGCGACCCCGCCCCACACCAGCGGCCACGGGCCCCGCCACAGGCTTGCGGGGCGATCGGTGCGCGAGGCGAACGAAACGATGCGGCCGTGGCGGCGCCTTTCCATGCGGGTCGCGATCCAGGCGATCAGGGCGAATACCGCGAGGTTCGCGAAAATGGCGGGGAGGGGACCCCACGCGAGCACGAAGGAGGTGGGCTTGATGGCCGGCAGCGCCGACCACCACGGAAACGTGTAGGTGCCCAGGACCGAACCGACGACGAAGAACAGCAGCGTCACCAACATGCGCGTATTGCCGCCGCCTACGGCGAACAGGGTGCCGGAAGCGCAGCCTCCCCCCAGTTGCATACCCACGCCAAACAGAAAAGCCCCCAGGAGAACCGAGGCGCCGGCCGGCGAAACCAGGCCGGCAACGGGATGGCCGAACAACGTGCCCTGAGCCAGGACGGGGAAGAACAGCACGACGCCCAGCGCCAGCATCAGCATCTGGCCGCGCAAGCCGGCGGCGCGGCGGGCGGACACGAACACGCGCCATGCCTGGGTGAAACCGAAGGACGCGTGGTAAAGGGTAATGCCCAGCAGGGCACCCGTTACCCACAAGCCTGCCTGCCGCCAGCCGACGGTGGCGTTCAGGTACCAGGCGCCCAGGGCCACCAATAGCAGGGCAATCCAGAAGGGGCGGCTATTGAGGCGCAGCGTCGGCGCCGAGGGACGGAAATCGAGAGTGGATGCGTTCGAAGACATGGAAGGCGAGGGAGGTCGATGCGGCCTTCGGGAGGCCGCAAACCTCGGACTGTAAGCTTCCGTTCTTTATTTCATAAAATAATCAATATGCATTTATATATGCGTTTTGGTAATTTGGCTTCAGCTCAGCCACCACGCCAATGCGGCAAGGGTGGCGAGCAAAACGGGGAGGGTCAGCACGATTCCGATCCGGAAGTAGTATCCCCAGCCTATGCGTATCCCCTTGCGCTCGAGTACATGCAGCCATAGCAGTGTCGCCAGGCTGCCGATGGGCGTGATCTTGGGGCCCAGGTCGCTGCCGATTACGTTGGCGTAGATCATGGCCTCGCGCGCGGCGCCGGTAACCGAGGCATCGGCTATCGATAGGGCGCCCACCAGCACGGCGGGCAGATTATTCATCACGGAAGACAATGCAGCCGCGGCAATGCCCATGCCGAACGCGCCGCCCCACACGCCGCCCTGCGCGCACCACGACAGAAAGGCGCTGAGTTGCGCGGTCAGGCCGGCATTGCGCAGGCCATACACCACGAGGTACATGCCGAGCGAAAAGACGACGATGTGCCAGGGTGCGTTGCGCATGATCCGGCGGGTGCCGACGATGTGCGTCCGCCCGGCCACGGCAAGCAGTCCGAAGGCTCCGGCAGCCGCGACGGCGCTTACCGGTACGCCGATGGGTTCGAGGATGAAGAACCCGGCGAGAAGCAGCGCCAGCACGATCCAGCCGGCACGAAAGGTCGCTGGATCACGTATTGCGCTGCGCGGCTCCGGCAGTCCTCCATCGTCGTAGCGGGCGGGAATGGCGCGCCGGAATACGAGCATCAGCATGGCCAGCGATGCAGCCACGGCGGCGACGTTGACCGGTGCCATGACGGCTGCGTAGCGCGCGAATCCGATCTGGAAAAAGTCCGCCGAGACGATGTTGACAAGATTGGAGACGATGAGCGGCAAGCTGCCGGTATCGGCAATGAAGCCGGCCGCCATGACGAACGCCAGCGACGCAGCGGCTCCGAAGCCCAGGGCCAGCAGGACTTCCATCACGATAGGCGTCAGGATGAGCGCCGCCCCGTCGTTGGCGAACAGGGCAGTGACTGTGGCGCCCAGCAGCACGATCAGGACGAAAAGCCGCTTGCCATGGCCCTGCCCCCAGCGCGCGACATGCAATGCGCACCATTTGAAGAAGCCGGCTTCGTCCAGGATTAGACTGGTGATAATGATGGCGATGAAAGTGGCCGTGGCATTCCACACGATGTGCCAGACTTCCGCGATGTCGCCGATGTGGACGACACCGGTGGCCAATGCCAGCAGGGCGCCGCCCGCGGCGCTCCAGCCGACGCCCAGGCCGCGTGGCTGGATGATGACCAGCGCCAGGGTGAATATGAAAATGCAAGCGGCTAGCATGGGTTGGGCAATCGATGAAGGTGGACAAGAAGGATGGGCGTCGAGTCGTGGTGGGGCGCCTCAGCGCACGCCATGCAGTTCTATCCAGGCGACCAGCACCGAGATCGTCACTACCGAGACAAGGGTGGACAGCAGGATGGTGCGCGATGCGATCCGGGCATCGCGCCCGTACAGTTGCGCCAGGATGAAAGGGCCGGTGCCTATGGGCAGCGCGCTTAGCAGTACCGCGGTCCAGGCCCATACAGGCGGCATGGAGAACAACCCGAAAGCGAGCAGGGCGGTGATGCCGGGCTGCACAAGCAGCTTGGCGGCCACCACGCGCGCCACCACGGCGCCGTCACCGCCGGCTTCCGTCTGGGCGAGGAACAAGCCGATGGCGATTAGCGCGCATGGGCTGGCCGCGTTACCCAGAAGGACCATGAAGCGGTCGATGGATTCCGGCAGGGGCACGCCGGTGGCCGCCCAGGCGAACCCAAGCATGGGGGATATGAGCAAAGGGTTGCGCAGCAACGCGCCGCCGACCTTGGCGGCCGTCTTGCGGAAATCCTGGCCATGCCGCTGGTCGGCTTCGATGAGCGCGATCGACACGCCGAACAGCACACAGGCCGTCATGAGTGTCGCCACGACCGCCGGAGCGAGGCTCGGCTGGCCGAACAGCACCAGGCACAACGGGATACCCATGAAGCCCACGTTAGCGTAGGAATTGCTCAGGGCCTCGATGCTGATGTCGGTCAATGGGGTGGACTTCCCGCGATGCGCGACTAGGGCCACCGCGAAGGCCGCCGCGATGCCGCCGATGAAGGACAGTACATAGCCCGGATGTGCCAATTGTTCCCACGTCACCTGCGACATGGCGCGGAACAGCAACGCCGGCAGCGCCAGATAGACGACGAAGCGATTAAGGACGTCGCTTGCGGCCGGTCCCAGCAGGCGCCGGCGCGCTGCCAGCCATCCCACCAGAATCAAGACGAATACCGGAAGGGCGGCGGTGACGACGGCATGCATGGGGAAAAAGGGATGCGGAAAGGGAGCCCATTCTAACTGTCCACGGGATTTTTCCGTGGTGTTGCATACGGCGATTTGCCTGGCGAGTCCGCAGCCGCGAAAATCCGGGGTTTGACGTTCAGCCGGGGAGGAATAGCACCATGAATCAGCCATCCGTTACCGTGGTCGTTGGCGATTGGACCCGCTTGCGCGATGACGCTGCCGCGGTTCGCCACGCCGTTTTCGTCGTGGAGCAGAATGTGCCGGCGGAAATCGAACTGGACGAGCTCGATGCGGTTTGTGTCCATGCGGTCGCCTACGATGCCGAAGGACAGGTGCTGGGTACGGGGAGGCTGCTTCCCGATGGCCACATCGGACGCATGGCGGTACACCGGCGGGCACGGGGCCTGGGCGTGGGCGCGCGCCTGCTGCAGGCACTCGTGGAAGCGGGGCGCGCGGCCGGCCATCGCAAGCTGATGCTCAATGCCCAGACGCATGCACGTGGTTTTTACGAAGGGCAGGGCTTCGCGGTCGAGGGCGACAAATTCATGGAGGCCGGCATCGAGCACGTTGCCATGGCGCGCGTATTGCAGGCGTAAGGCGGCGCCAAGCCAATAAAAAACCCCGCGAGATAGTATCTTGCGGGGTTTCTGCCTTGATGAATCCACGGCGTCTGCTGCCATGGATATCGCTATCGGGTGGTGCCCAGGAGAGGACTCGAACCTCCACACCTTGCGGCACATGGACCTGAACCATGCGCGTCTACCAATTCCGCCACCTGGGCCCGCTTCGTTGCCGTTAAAACCTGCGACAGCGAAGAGGCGCGATTATGCAGGCTTTTTTGCTGGGCCGCAAGTGGCTGTTTGTTTTGCGCGGCGCTTTCAAAGCCAGGGGGCAAGGTCGGGATTTCAACGGCCAGGGGTTTGGTCGGGGCGGGGGGGTAGGGCCGGGGGCGTACGGATAAAACCCGCTCAAATGACAACCCCGAAGACAACCCCGAAGACAACCCCGAAGACAACCCCGAAGACAACCCCGAAGACAACCCCGCTCAAAGCCAAATCCTGCTCGAAGCCGAAGTCCAAATCCGAGGCATAAAGACAAAACCCCCGATGCGTTTCCACATCGGGGGTTTTGCGAATTCTTGGTGCCCAGGAGAGGACTCGAACCTCCACACCTTGCGGCACATGGACCTGAACCATGCGCGTCTACCAATTCCGCCACCTGGGCACTGTATTTTCGTTAGAATACCGCTTTTGCTTTGTAGCAAACCGCCGGTTCAGAACCTGCGGCGCTTCCTGCGCAGCAATTTCCGCGAAAGCACAGAAGCTGCGCATTATAAACAGGAATTCCGACTTTGGCAAAACGATCGAGCGACGACGCCGCTAACAAGAACAGACCCACGGTCGTGCCTGAGGCGCCCCCCGATTTCGATCCCGACGTTCCCAGCCGCGAAGCCATTCTTCGCGCACTGCGATCGGCCGGTGCGCCGTTGTCGCCAGCCGAGCTGGCAGACCGGATGGGCGTGGCTCGCCCGGATACCTCCGTGGGTTTCGAACGCCGCCTGGCCGCCATGGAACGGGATGGGCAACTGCTCCCCAACCGCAAGGGCGTACTGCTGTTGGCCACCAAGCTGGACTTCGTGGCCGGCAGGGTGCAGGGCCATCGAGACGGCTTCGGATTCCTGGTCCGCGATGACGGGGGACCGGACATCTTCTTGTCGCCCCGCGAAATGCTGAAGGTGCTGCATGGCGATCGCGTGCTCGTCAAACCGGGCGGCGAATATCGTGGCAAGCCCGAAGGCAATATCGTCGAAGTCATCGAGCGCCGCACCAATAAATTGGTGGGACGTTTCCTGCACGAGCACGGTTTGTCCATCGTCGTGCCGGAAGACCAGCGTATCAAGCACGATATCCTGATTCCACCCAGCGATACGAACGGCGCGCAGCACGGGCAGGTCGTCTCGGTGGAAATCATTGAACAGCCCACGCGACATACCCAGCCCCTGGGACGCGTCTTCGAAGTACTCGGTGAAATCGACGACCCCGGCATGGAAATCGAAATTGCCGTGCGCAAGTTCGATGTCCCTGTGGAGTTTTCCGAGGCGGCGCTCAAGCAGGCAGCGCGTTTGCCGGATACCGTGCGCAAAACCGATCTGAAGGACCGCGTCGACTTGCGCGACGTACCGCTCATCACGATCGATGGCGAGGATGCGCGGGATTTCGACGATGCGGTGTATTGCGAGCCTATCGATCTTGGCACGGGGCAGCGCAAGCGGCCCGCGTGGCGCCTGCTCGTTGCGATTGCCGACGTCAGCCATTATGTGCGCCCCAACGACGCGCTGGATGACGATGCCGTCGAACGCGGTACCAGCGTATATTTTCCGCGGCGGGTCATTCCCATGCTGCCGGAGACGCTGTCGAACGGCCTCTGTTCACTCAACCCGCACGTGGACCGGCTGGTGCTGGTCTGCGACATGGTGATACCCGCGAGTGGCGCCAAGGCCGGCACCGTGACGGCTTATCAGTTCTACAACGCCGTCATGCATTCGCATGCGCGCACTACCTATACGAACATCTGGGCGGCGCTGCAGCAGGCTGGCGGGCCGGCCGCGCAGGCCATGGCCGGCGTGATGCCGCAGGTCTGGAACCTGTACGAGCTTTATCAGTTGCTTTCGCAGGCGCGCCGCAAGCGCGGCGCCATCGATTTCGATACGGTGGAAACCAAGATCGTCTGCAACGAGCTGGGCCGCATCGAACAGATCGTCGGCGTGGTGCGCAATGACGCGCACAAACTGATCGAAGAATGCATGTTGGCAGCCAACACCTGCGCGGCCGACTTCATGGAGCGCAGCAAGCATCCGGGCCTGTACCGCATTCACGAAGGGCCGACGCCGGACCGCTTGCAGTCGCTGCGCGAATTCCTGCGCACGTTGGGGCTGACATTGGGCGGTGGGGACACCCCGACGGCCAAGGACTATGGCGACTTTCTGGACAGCGTGCGCGGCCGTCCGGACTATCCACTGCTTCAAACCATGTGCCTGCGCTCGATGCAGCAGGCCATGTACAGCCCGGAGAACGTCGGCCATTTCGGTCTGCTGTATCCGGCGTATACGCATTTCACTTCTCCCATCCGGCGTTATCCGGACTTGCTGACGCATCGGGTCATCAAGGCCCTTCTGCAGGGACAGCGCTATGTCCCCTCCCAGGCGGACGAGCCGGTGGTGATCGGCCGTTCCCACAAAGAGCACGAGCATGCCATTTGGGAAAAGCTGGGGCTGTTGCTTTCCTCCAGCGAGCGCCGCGCCGACGATGCGTCGCGCGACGTGGAAGCCTGGCTGAAGTGCTGGTTCGTCAAAGAGCGCGTGGGCGAGGACTTCAGCGGCACGGTGACCGGCGTGGCGAGCTTCGGCATCTTTGTCACCCTGGATACGCTGCATGTCGAAGGGCTGGTCCACGTTTCCGAACTGGGCGGCGAGTATTTTCAATTCAACGATGCGCTGCATGAATTGCGCGGCGAACGGACGGGCATGCGCTATCGCTTGACCGACAAGGTGCAGGTCCAGGTGGCGCGGGTCGATCTGGAGGCTCGGCGCATCGAGTTCCGGCTGGTCAGGGGCACGAGTTTCGAGTCACTGCGCAAGGCCGCGCAACGAGGGCCGGACGAGCCGCCTCGGCGCGTCAAGAAGGCCGCGGGCACCAAGCCCAAGGCCCTGAAAGGGCAAACGGCCAAGGTGCGACGCGCCGAAGCCAAGAAGGCGGATCGCGTTGCCGTGCGCCAGGCGCAGGCTGCCACCAAGTCCGCCGCGCGCAAGCGCCGCTAGCACGGTCCCGCCCGGAAAGGGCGGGTATGACAAGAGAGGTATGGTTTTATGGCGTCAACCCAGGTTCTCGCAGGGTTTCACGCGGTCGTGGCGCGCCTGCGCCATGCGCCGTCGTCCATCAAGGAAATTTACGTCGAGGCCTCGCGGCGCGACAAACGCATGGCCTCGCTGATCGAGCAGGCGGGACGGGCCGGCTGCAAGGTGCATCCGGTACCGAGCGAACGCCTGGACGGGCTTGCCCGCGGCACGCGCCATCAAGGGGTCGTCGCGCTGGCCGAGCCGGCGCAGTTGGCGGTCGATATCGACGACGTGCTGGACGTCATCGAGGAACCGGCTTTCCTGTTGCTGCTGGATGGCGTGACCGATCCCCACAACCTGGGGGCCTGCCTGCGTACGGCGGACGCGGCGGGCGTGCATGCGGTCATCGCGCCCCGCGACCGCGCCGTCGGCCTGAATGCCACCGTGCAGCGCGTGGCCTGCGGCGCGGCCGATACGGTGCCCTACATCATGGTCACGAACCTGGCTCGCACCATGCGCACCCTGAAAGAGCGGGACGTGTGGCTGGTCGGCACGGACGACCAGGCGGCGACGCCGATGCACGGCGTGGATGCACGTCGCCCCATGGCCTGGGTCATGGGCGCGGAAGGCGAGGGGATGCGCCGGTTGACGCGCGATACGTGCGACGAATTGGTGCATATCCCCATGCTGGGTTCGGTGGAAAGCCTGAATGTCAGCGTTGCCAGCGCGGTTTGCCTGTACGAAACCGTGCGCCAGCGTCAGGGGTAAAATCCCTGCTTATTCCCGTATCACCGGTGCGCGCGATCATGGATCAATTCGGCTTTACCACTACCATTCTTCATTCGGATCGCCGCGACGCGGTCGAGCATGGCGCCGTCCATAAGCCCATACATGTATCGTCCGAATACGGCTACGCCGACGCCCACGAATTGGCCGCCGTGTTCCAGGGCAAGGCCGGCTATTCGTATGCGCGCCAAGGCACGCCCACCACGGCAGCCCTGGAAGCCCGCGTCACGCGGATGGAGAACGGCGTCTCCACGGTCAGCTTCGCGACCGGTATGGCGGCCCTCGCTGCGGTTTTCACCACGCTGTTGCGCGCCGGCGATCACCTGGTGTCCAGCCAGTTCATCTTCGGCAATACCAATAGCCTGTTTGCCACGCTGGCCGAGCTGGGCGTGGAAATTACCTTTGTCGACGCTACCGACACCGAGCAGGTGAAGGCCGCGCTGCGGCCGAACACCCGCATGGTATTCGTCGAAACCATCGCCAATCCCGGTACGCAGGTGGCGGATCTGGCCGGGATCGGTGCCCTGTGCCGCGAACGCGGCCTGGTCTATCTGCTGGACAATACGCTGACGTCGCCGTGGATGTTGCGCGGCATCGATGTGCAGGCATCGCTGGTCATGAATTCCCTGTCCAAGTACATCGGCGGTCATGGCAATGCGCTGGGCGGGGCCATCACGGATACCGGCCTGTTCGACTGGTCGGGCTACAAGAATATTTTCGACTCCTACCGCAAAGGTCCGCCGGCCGGCTGGGGGATATTGCAGATCAAGAAGAAAGGCCTCCGCGATATGGGCGGCACCCTGTCGGCGGATGCGGCCCACCGCATTGCGGTGGGTTCGGAAACGCTGGCGTTGCGCATGCGCAAGCATTGCGACAACGCATACGCGTTGGCGCGCATGCTGGACGCCCATCCCGGTGTTGCGAAAGTGTATTACCCCGGTCTGGCAGCGCACCCCCAGCATGAACGCGCGGCCTCGCTGTTCGGCGGGTGCTTCGGTGCCCTGCTGGGTATCGAATTGGTCGACGGCGTCGATTGCTTCGACTTTCTCAACCGCTTGAAAGTCGTCATCCTGGCCACGCACCTTGGCGACACGCGCACTCTGGCGCTGCCCGCCGCCCACACCATTTACTACGAAATGGGCGCACAGCGCCGCGCGCAAATGGGTATCGCCGACAGCTTCATTCGCGTGTCCGTCGGCATCGAGGACGAAGGCGACCTGCTGGGTGATTTCGATCAGGCGCTGCGCGCCTGTCTAAACACCTGAAGCCGGAGTGCCCGCGATGTTGATCCAGATTGCCGATGTCTTTACGCCTGCCGAAGCCGCCGAGATGCGCGGCCGGCTCGAAGCAGCCGATTGGGTGGACGGCAAGGTAACCGCGGGCCACCAGTCTGCCCGGGTCAAGCAGAATCGCCAACTGGCCGAGGGCAGTCCGCTCGCGCAGGAGCTGGGCAACGCGATCCTTCAGCGATTGGCCCGCAACCCGCTGTTCATGGCTGCCGCGCTGCCCCGCAAGATCATTCCTCCTTTGTTCAATCGCTATGAAGGCGGTGAAAACTTCGGCTATCACGTCGATAATGCCGTCCGGCCCGTCACCGGCACAGCGGATCGCGTGCGCACGGATATGTCCGCGACGCTGTTCCTTTCGGAACCGGATAGCTATGACGGCGGCGAACTCGTGGTGGATGACCTGTATGGTCCGCGCAGCATCAAATTGCCCGCAGGACATATGGTGCTCTATCCTGGAACCAGCCTGCATCGTGTCAACGCGGTAACGCGCGGCGCCCGCATCAGTTCGTTCTTCTGGATGCAAAGCCTGGTGCGCGAAGATGCACAGCGCACCTTGCTGCTGGAATTGGACGTCGCTATTCAAAGATTGACGCAGGACGTCAAAGAGCACCCTTCGCTGGTGCAACTGACCGGCGTTTATCACAACCTGCTGCGCCGCTGGGTCGACGTGTAGCGCCTCGGCGCAGCAGCGCCGCCGCAGGCCTGCGCGTCGTGGCGCTCGCTGTCGCTTTCGCGCCGGAAAGCCAGTAACGGCGCGGGTTTCGCCGGTTTTTTTCTTGACAGCCTTCTGCCGTCAGTGCCTAATACGCCACTACGTCGCTCCTGGTTTGCCTGCCTCAACGCAGGCGAAATCATGGGCGGCGTAGCAATTTAAGCGTCGCGGTTTGTCATGCAAACCGTTCAAGAAGAAGTCGTTCGATAGCCCTGCCGGCCAGGCAGGCCGCCTGGGCACCATACCTGTGAGGGGTAATTCTGCATGAACAAAACTGAACTTATCGACCACATCGCCAGCAAAGCGGATATCTCGAAGGCGGCTGCCGGCCGGTCCCTCGACGCATTGATCGGCGCCGTGAAGTCGACGCTGAAGAAAGGCGGGACCGTCACCCTGGTCGGTTTCGGCACGTTCGCTGTATCTTCCCGCGCAGCACGTACCGGTCGCAATCCGCGCACCGGTGAAAGCATCAAAATCAAAAAGGCCAAGGTGCCGAAGTTCCGCGCCGGCAAGGCCCTGAAGGACGCAGTCAACTGATCGATCATTCGATCGCGATCGCCCGACGGAACGGGGGACGACGAGCGCGTCGCATCGCGCCGCTTCCATGCGCAGTCCCTGTACCCCTCGTTTGCGGCTTCCCCGGGCGGTCGCTATAATCCGCACTCGCAGTTTGCATGAAGAGTGGCCCCACTCTATTGGGGTGCTTAGCTCAGCTGGTAGAGCGGCGCCCTTACAAGGCGTAGGTCGGGGGTTCGAACCCCTCAGCACCCACCACTCCATTCCCGTTTCAACTCATCAAGCGGCCGGAACGCCTGTCCCATTTCAGGGCAAGCGCCTGGAAACCTCTCCGGTTTCGTCGGCGGATTCGGTCCCATGCGGTTCGGATGATAGGGGCAACGGACTTTTGCGGTTGTCCCGCAGGCGCGCCAATTCGGCAAACATCTCGGCAAGCTCCTCAGCTGCGGTGGCATCAGCCCGGCCCCTCCGTGCGCGGTATCATATGGCCTGGCGTCCTTTTCCGAGCTGCTCGCGCACCCTGTCTATGCTGCTACCCGCCTTTGCGACGGCCTCACGCAGTTGATCGTGCGTGCATCCCAGGGTCTTGCTCCAGTAATCGACTTCCCAGCGCTCGTTCAGATTGATGCGGGAGCGGTCGGCGGGCCCGCGATCTTGCAGATTGTCGCTCATGCTGGTCTCCTTAAATAGCGTTAGATACGTACGCAAACGGTGTGCCTCGTGGCCTTCGCCGGGGATCGCATTTCCCGTCTTACGCCGGGACAGTTTTCACGGATGGAGATCAGCGGGCTCGTCAAAGCCGAGGGACGTCGTTACGTCGTTGCGATGGTGCGACCACGGCTATCCGGCCGCGAGGTGCCGGTCCCCGGCATCCGTTTCCCCATGTCGCGCGTCGCACGGGTTTCCGCTGTATGGATGGGCATGGTCCCGCCGAATTCCGCCGGCCCGCCACCGCAGCGGGGCAGGACCCAAATGCTTTTGCGAATAATTCCTATTTGAGATAGCATATCGGACTTATTCCGCGTCGCCGCACTCCGTCCGCGTCGCAGTCCAACTCAAGTCAGGGCATTGGGCTGGTTCATGCCTAGCAACAAAAAGCGTAATTGGTCCACGTCATCGAATGCTTCCCTGGGCGTCAGGCTCGTCGCGGGAATCGTCGTCGTCGCCGTGCATGCCGTCGTGGCGGGAGCCATCCTGTCCAGCCGGGAAGTCGTGCCGCTGCCGCCGGAAAGCCAACCCATCATGGTGAGCGTGGTCGAAGCGCCCGTTCCGCAGGTGGCCAAGGCCGATGAAACGCCGGAGCCGCCCAAGCCGGAGGTGCAGCCTCCGTCGCCGCCACAACCGCAGGTGACGCCAGAGCCGGAGCCGCAGCCCACCGAGAAGGCGGAGCCCGAACCCGAGCCCGAACCGGTCATCGAAAAGCCCGTCGTTCCGGCGCCCAAACCCAAGCCCAAGCCCAAACCCAAGCCTCAAACCAAGCCGAAGCCCCAGCCCGTCAAGGAAACGCCGCCGCCCAAAGCGGTCGAGCAGCCGCCCGCGCCTCCGTCGCCGCCGACGGGCGCACCGGACGGCGCCACTGCGACCCAGGCACCGCGCCAGGGCCCGCCGCGGGACCAGCCCGAGACGGTGTCCAATATCGAATATCTGGGGGCAGGGCCGTCGGTGGTGTATCCCCTGGCGTCCAAGCGGCGCCGGGAAGAGGGACGTGTCACCGTGCTGGTGGTGGTCAATACCCAGGGGGGCATCGAAAAAGCGACGGTCGTGGCTTCGTCCGGCTTCCCGCGTTTGGATGAAGCGGCGCTGGATGCCGTGCGCCGGGTGCGTTTCAAGCCCTATACGCGCAATGGCGTCGCGTACACGGTCCAGGCAAGAATCCCGTTCGATTTCAATATAAGGAACTGACATGTCCATCGCACACCATATCGCCATGGTGCTGGCGCAGGTAGCGCCCGCCGCGACGGCCGATCCCGCCGCCGGAGCGGCTGCCGGGGATGCCCTCCAGGCCCCGGCGGCCCTGCCCGCGGCGCCGGCGCCGTTGCCGGTGCCAGATATGGGCGTCATGCATTTTGTCTCGCAAAGCGACGTTGTCGGCAAGACGCTGTTCGTCATCCTGATCCTGATGTCCCTGGTGACCTGGTACCTGATCGTCGTCAAGGCCGTCAATAGCGCCGTGGTCCGCAAGCGCTCGCGTGATTTCCTCAATAAGTTCTGGAATGCGAGCTCGCTGGAGCAGGTCGAGCACGAAATCGCCACGCATGGTGCGCGCGATCCGTTTTCCCATCTTGCATCGCATGCCATGTATGCGCAGGCTCACCATGCCAAATACGGCGCGACGACGCTGTCCGAGGCCGGATCCAACAGCGAATTCGTGACGCGGACGATGCGCAAGGTTATCGATGAGGAGACCGCCAAGCTGGAAAACGGCCTGACCGTACTGGCGTCGGTAGGGTCCACCGCGCCTTTCGTGGGGTTGTTCGGTACGGTGTGGGGCGTGTATCACGCCCTGGTCGGCATCGGCCTGGCGGACGGCGTTACCATCAACCGTATCGCCGGCCCGGTGGGCGAGGCGCTGATCATGACAGGGCTTGGACTGGCCGTGGCAATCCCCGCGGTGCTAGCCTACAACACCTTCGTACGCAAGAATCGTGTCTTCCTTTCGCGGTTGGATGCCTTCGCGCATGACCTCTTCGCGTTCCTGACCACCGGCCAGCAGGTGGCGATGTCCGACAGCAAAGTGCGCGCCATGCGGCGCACCGGCGGTGCGCAGGCGACGCGCGGGGGCGAATAAATGGCTTTCGGCGGCTTCGACAACAAAGGTTCCGGCGGCCACGCGATGTCGGAAATCAACATGGTGCCTCTGATCGATGTCATGTTGGTGCTCCTGGTCATTTTCATCATCACCGCGCCCCTGATGGCTCATTCGATCCGGATCAATATGCCGCAGGTCAGCGCCGAGCCGGTCAAGGAAGAGCCCAAGACCATCGACCTGGCGATCGACGCCCACGGCCAGCTGTTCTGGGATGACAAGCCGGTGCTGGAAGCCGAACTGCCGGACCGCTTTGCCGCGGCTGCCGGGAGCCAGCCGCAGCCCGAACTGCGCATCCGGGCCGATCTGGATACCCGTTACGAAACCTTGGCCAAGGTGATGGCGGCCGCCCGCCATTCCGGCCTGGGGCGTATCGGCTTTGTCACCACCCCGGCCCCGTCCGTCCCCGGTACGCCGGGCGGCGGCGCGGGGGGCGTGGAGGCGCCGGCCAAATAGGCCACGAAATATTTCGCCACAGGTCCACGTGGCGTAGCGCGCTGCCGTCCGGATCGCGCTAGAATCGCGCCATGCGAGTACTGGTAATCGAAGACGACACAACCCTGGGCCACGCGCTGCAGGAGTTTCTGGCCGACCAGGGGTATGCGGTCGATTGGCTCACCGAGGGCGACAAGGTGCTGGGCGCCTTGGCGGGCCAACCATACGATCTGCTTCTGCTCGATCTCAACCTTCCCGGCATGAGCGGGCTCGACGTTCTGCGTCAATTGCGCGCGGACGGCAATCAGGTGCCCGTGCTCATACTGACGGCCCGTGACGGTCTTGAAGACCGGGTGGCGGGGCTGGACGCGGGCGCGGATGACTATGTCACCAAGCCGTTCGAATTGCCCGAGCTCGCGGCACGCGTGCGGGCCTTCTTCCGCCGCCGCAGCGGACAAGCGCAGCCCCTGATCGAAGTCGGGCCTCTCGTCTTCGACACGGTCGGCCGCGAAGTCCGTGTCCACGGCGAACGACTGTCGCTGTCGGTGCGCGAACTATCCGTTCTGGAAATGCTGATGGCGCGTGTCGGTCGCGTGGTGACCAAGCGCCAGATCGTCAATTCCCTGTCTGCCTGGGACGCCGATTTCAGCGAAAACGCGGTTGAAGTCTACGTATACCGCCTGCGCAAGCGCCTGGAAGGCACGGGCGCCAGTATCCAGACGGTGCGTGGCTTCGGCTACCTGCTGGATGTGGAAGCAGCCTGAAAGCTCGCTTGCGCGCGGGTGACCCAATACCCGCACTCCGACTGTCCGGCCGGGTTGGCCTACGAACATGACCGTGGATATTCCGTCCGACCGTATCCGTAGCAACCAGCAAAGCCCGCGCACTCCCCGGTCCGGTCTGCTTCTGCCCAGAGGGTCGCTGGCCCGCTACCTGGTCGTGCGACTGCTGCCCGCCATCCTTCTGCTGGTCCTGCTGGACCTGGCAGCGACGTGGGTTATGACCCACAAGATCGACATGACGCTCTGGGAGCTGGAAGATTTTTTCCTGCTCATGGTGGTCGGCCAGATCATCCTGATGTCGCTGTTCGCCTGGGTCGTCGTCCATGGCGTGCGTTCCGGACTGCGCTCGGTCAACCTGCTGTCTGAGGAAATCCGGCAACGCTCCATCGACGACATGCAGCCGCTGGAAGTCGCGGGCGTGCCCGCCGAAATGGAACCCCTGGTTTTGCATACCAACGATTTGCTCGCCCGGCTGGACGCGTCGCTGGCCGCCCAGCGCCGCTTTATCGGCCATGCGGCGCACCAATTGCGCACCCCATTGAGCGGCTTGCGGCTGGAATCCGAGTTGATGCTGGCCCGTCCGCTTCCCGACGATGTGCGCGCGCGCGCCGAACGCATCAAGGCGGTCAGCGACCGCATGATCCGCCTGGGACAGCAGTTGCTGGTGCTCGCCCGGGCCGATCCCAACGCGCGCCCGCAGGACAGCTTCGTGCGGATCGATCTGTGCGAGTGGGTGCGTGCCAGCGGCGCGGAATGGATCCCGCGCGTGCGGACCGCGCAATTCGAGCTGGACCTCATCGCGCCGGACACTCCTGTTTGGGTCGACGCCGATCCGCTGCTGCTGGACGAACTGCTCGGAAACCTGCTGGACAATGCCCTGCGTTACGGCGCGTCGGGCGGCCGGATCACCCTGACCGTGGGCAGCAATCCGCCCAGCCTGACCGTCATGGACGATGGGCCCGGCATCCCGACGGAAGACCAGGACAGGGTATTCGAGGCCTTTTATCGATCCCCCGCGGCGACGGCCGGCGGCTCCGGCCTGGGCCTGGCCATCGTGCGTGAAATCGCGCATGCGCATGGCGCGTGGTGGAAGCTCTCCAGCCGACCCGAATTCCCGGGCACGCGCCTGACCGTGGTATTCCCCGGCCCGCGCAAAGGCACTCAATTGACCCGACACGATATACAGGTATGACGACCGGAACCGCGACAAGACCGTCCTCAGTGGCAGCGACGCATCATGCTCCTTCTTCCCGGGCCGCCCTGATCATCGGCGCGCTCGGCGTCGTCTACGGCGACATCGGTACCAGCCCTCTTTACACGCTGCGCCAATGCCTGGTCGGTTATGGGGATCTGCGGCCGGAACACGTGCTGGGCGTGCTGTCCATCCTGTTCTGGATGCTGATGCTGGTGGTGTCTTTCAAGTACATCATGCTGGTGCTGCGCGCGGACAACCGGGGCGAGGGCGGCACGCTCGCGCTATTGGAGCTCGCCATTCGGGGGCGCCAGGGCCGCGTCCGCATGCTGCTGATCGCGCTGGCGATTTTCGGGGCGGCGCTGTTCTATGGCGACAGCATGATTACACCGGCCATCTCGGTACTGTCGGCGCTGGAAGGTATCAGCGTCATATCGCACCGCTTCGAGCATTGGGTGGTGCCGCTGTCCATTATCGTGCTGGTCACGCTGTTCATGATCCAGTCGCATGGCACCGGGGTGATGGGGAAGCTTTTCGGTCCCATCATGGGGCTTTGGTTCGCCACGCTTGCCGTGCTGGGCGTCTGGCAGATCGTCCAGGCGCCGGCGATCCTGCAGGCGCTCAATCCGATTTGGGGCGTACACTTCGTGATCGAATCGCCGCGTGCCAGCTTCGTGTTGCTGGGCTCGGTGGTGCTGGCCTTGACCGGTGCGGAAGCCCTCTACGCCGATATGGGCCATTTCGGCCGAGGTGCCATACGCCGCGCGTGGTTCTGGATGGTGGCGCCGGCGCTGACGCTCTGCTACTTCGGCCAGGGTGCGTTGCTGCTGCGCGATCCCCAGGCCATCGCCAATCCCTTCTTCCTGATGTCGCCGGAATGGGGGCTGGTACCGCTGGTGTGCCTGGCGACGGTTGCCACCATCATCGCCTCGCAGGCCGTTATATCCGGCGCGTATTCGATGACCCGCCAGGCGGTGCAATTGGGATATTGGCCGCGGATGGAGATTCTGCACACCTCCGCGGTGGAGAAGGGCCAGATATACCTGCCGCAGGTCAATGCGCTGCTGCTGGTCGCGGTGCTCGTCCTGGTAGTGGTGTTCCGCAGCTCCGATAACCTGGCCGCCGCATATGGATTCGCGGTCACTGGCACCATGCTGACAACCTCGGTATTGCTGCTATCCCTGATGTCGCGCGCGGCAGTCAGCGGGCCGCAGCGCGCCATGTGGTGGGCCATATTGGGCTTTCTCCTGGTGTTCGACCTGTTGCTGTTTTCCGCGAATGCGCTCAAGGTAGAAGAGGGCGGCTGGTTGCCGCTGTCGGTGGGGATCGTGGTCTTCACCCTGATGCTGACGTGGCGCCGGGGCCGCCATCTGCTCAGCCAACAGCAGCAGCGGGACCGCCAGCCCCTGGGCGAATTCATGGAACAGCTGGAACAGTTCCCGCCGGCGCGCGTGCATGGCACCGCGATCTTCATGACGATGAACCCCGGCAACGTGCCGCCGGCGCTGCTGCACAACCTGAAGCACAACAAGGTGCTGCATGATCACGTGCTGTTCCTGACGATACGTAGTGCCGACGTGCCTTATGTGTCCCCGGACGAACGCTTTTCCTTGACCAAGCTCAGTGCATCCAGCTGGCAGGCCGTGTTGACTTACGGCTTCAAGGAAGAACCCGATGTGCCGGAGGCCTTGCGCGAAGTCGCCGAAGCCTATCCCGAGGTGGATCTGGAGCCCATGCGCACGTCGTACTATCTGTCGCGCCAGACGGTCGTGGCGGCCAAGAGGCCGGCCATGCGGGGTTGGCGCCGCGCCGTGTTCGCCTTCATGGCCCGGAATTCCACGCGCAGCACGAAGTTCTTCAAGATTCCGCCCAACCGCGTGGTCGAAATGGGCATGCAGGTAGAGCTGTAGCCGCGCCAAGCTGTGGCCAGACGAAAAAAACGCCGCGTGCAGGAGCACGCGGCGTTTTGCTTTGCGCGGCGCGTGTCGCGCCCGCGCGAAGGGTTTATTTCTTTTCGTCCTTCAGCTGCGGAAGGGCGGCGCCGGCGGCGGGGGCCAGCAGGCCGGCCTTGACATAGGTGAACAGCTTTTCGCGGGTGTCGACAATGTCCAGGTTGCGCATGGTGAGCTGACCGATCCGGTCTTGCGGCGAGAATACCGATTCTCCCTTTTCCATCGTCAGGCGTTCCGGCTTGTAGGTGAGATTGGGCGACTCGGTATTGACAATGGAATAATCGTTGCCGCGGCGCAGTTCGATGGTGACTTCACCAGTCACGGCACGCGCCACCCAGCGCTGCGCGGTTTCGCGCAGCATGATGGCCTGGGGATCGAACCACCGGCCCTGGTACAACAGGCGGCCCAGCTTGCGGCCGTTTTCGCGATACTGCTCGATGGTGTCTTCGTTGTGAATGCCGGTGACCAGGCGTTCGTAGGCAATGAACAGCAGCGCCATGCCCGGCGCTTCGTAGATACCACGGCTCTTGGCTTCGATGATGCGGTTCTCGATCTGATCGCTCATGCCCAGGCCATGGCGTCCGCCGATGCGGTTCGCCTCCAGCATCAGCGCCACCGGGTCGCTATATTCCACGCCGTTCAGCGCCACGGGCTGACCTTCGACGAAGCGCACGCTGACTTCCTCGCGCTTGACGTCGACGTCGTCGCGCCAGAAGGCCACGCCCATGATGGGTTGCACGATGCGAATGCCGGAATTCAGGTGTTCCAGGTCTTTTGCCTCGTGGGTGGCGCCCAGCATATTCGAGTCGGTCGAATATGCCTTTTCCGCCGACATGCGATATTCGAAACCCGATTGCCGCATGTATTCCGACATCTCGGCGCGGCCGCCGAGTTCGTCGATAAAGGCCTGGTCCAGCCACGGCTTGTAGATCTTGAGTTCCGGATTGGTCAACAGGCCGTAGCGGTAGAAGCGCTCGATATCGTTGCCCTTGAAGGTACTGCCATCGCCCCAGATATTGACGTCGTCCTCCTTCATCGCGGCGACCAGCATGGTGCCGGTCACGGCGCGTCCGATCGGCGTCGTATTGAAGTAGGTGATACCCGCGGTGGAAATATGGAACGCGCCGCTTTGCAGGGCCGCAATGCCTTCGGCCACGAGCTGGCTGCGGCAATCCACCAGGCGCGCCTTTTCCGCGCCGTATTGCATGGCGCGACGGGGGATTTCGTCGTAGTCGGGCTCGTCGGGCTGGCCCAGGTTGGCGGTATACGCATAGGGCACGGCGCCCTTTTCGCGCATCCAATGCAGCGCGGCGCTCGTGTCCAGACCGCCTGAAAACGCAATGCCGACTTTTTGGCCGGCGGGGATGTGCTGAAGGATGGTTGCCATGACGTTATCGCCTTGTGTCGCCTGGAGGTAGAAAACCGTGCATTTTACCGCGTTTGCGCGATCCTCCACGCGGGCCCAAGGGACTCAGCCGGCGCGCGTGGCGCTGGCCCCCGGGACGATGTCCAAGCCATCGGACGGCGCGGCGCCGTCCTCTTCGATGCGGGACAGGTCCAGCCCATTGGTCTCCGGCAGCAGCAGCGCGGATACGATAACCAGGGCATAGCCGATGCCCGCGACCACCGCGATGGAGGCGCCCAGTGCCAGGGTGCCGCCGCTCAGCCAGCCGACGCTGAGCGGAAACAGCGATCCGATGACGCGTCCCGCGTTATACGAAACGCCATAGCCGGTCGCGCGTACGCTGCTGGGATAGGATTCGGACAGGGTGGCACCGATTCCGGAAAACATGCCCTGCATGAGGATGCCCATGGGAAATCCCAGGAACAGCATGGAGGTGTTCGAAATCGGAATCAGCATGTAGATCAGCGCCATGGCCATGGCGCCGACCGCGAACAGGATGTAGGTGGCGCGGCGCCCGAAGCGGTCCGTGGCATAGGCGCCCGCCACGTAGCCCAGGAAAGAGCCGAGAATCATGACCACCAGATAGGAACTGGTGCCGAACACCGACAGCCCGCGCTCCATCTTCAGGTACGTGGGCAGCCATGTCGCGATCGCGTAGTAGCCGCCCAGCATGCCACCGGACAGCAGGCTGCAGAGCACGGTCTTGATCAGCAGCGGAGCCTTCACCACCCGCAAAGGGTCCGGCTTGTGCAGGTGTTTTCCGGAGGCGGACCGCGCCGCGAGGTAGATTTCCGGTTCAACCAGATTACGTCGCAGATAGATGACGACCAGGGCCGGCAGGATACCCAGGAAAAAACAGGCGCGCCATGCATACTCGGGCGGCATCAAGGCGTACATGGCGGCATAGGCCAAGGCGGCGGCGCCCCAGCCGAATGAATAGCTGCTGGCGGTGAAGCCGGAGTATTTGCCGCGGTGTGCCGGGTTGCGGATCATCTCCGTCACCAGCACCATGCATAGCGACGATTCGCCGCCGAAGCCCAGCCCCTGGATGATGCGGAAAATCATCAGTTGCTGCGGGCTCTGCGATAGTCCGCACAGAAAGCACGCGAAGGCGAAGACCACGATGGTCCAGCGCAGCACGCGCACGCGTCCATAACGATCGGCAAGCACCCCCGCCAATATCGCGCCGACCAGCGACGATACCAGGGTATAGGTGACGATGGCGCCGGCCTCGGCCTTGCTCATGTTCCATTGCGAAAGCAGGGTCGAGATCAGGAATGAGTAGATCATGAAGTCGAAGACATCGACCGCATGCCCCAGGAAGGCGCCATAGAAGCCCTTGCGTTCCATGCGTGTCAACTCGGTGAACCAGGTGAACATAAGCTTTCCCCTTCGTATTGTGGGTGGATCGGTATGGGTATGCGGCGGCGGCAGGGTCAGGCGGCGCGCGTTATCGCGGGCGGCTGGAAAGCATGGCCATGCCGCTCCAGCCATTGCGCGAAATGCAGCGAAGTGAGGTCGTGCGAGCGTGCCGCGACGATTTGCACGCCTACCGGCAAGCCGGTAGGCGTGAGTCCGGCGGGGGCGACGGTCGACGGCAGGCCGCATAGCCCCGAATGCCCCGCCCAGAACAGTTGGGTCGTCATGGGCTGAGGTTCCCCGTTGACGTTCAGGCTGCGCTGCCAGGGCTCTCCGTGCTCATTCAGCTCGAAGGCCGCCGTGGCGGCGGCAGGGCATAGCAAGACATCGTGATCGGCGAAAAAATCAACCCATGCCTGCTCGATACCGCGCCGGATATCGGCCAGCCTGAGCCAGGTCCGGTGATCCATCGTGGCCCCTACGTACTGCAGTGTCGGGTAGGACAGGTCGGCGGGATCCGCGCGACCCGTTCGTTGGCGCGCCGCCTCGTAGGCGGAGTCGGTCATGTAGGCAGACGTCGCCGCGCGCAGCATCAGGATATAGGTCCGCCAAAGCGTTTCGGCGTCGATCGCGGGCCTGGCATTCCAGGAGACCCGCATGCCCTGGCCTTGCAGTTGCCGGCCCAGGTCTTCGATGACGCGGGAAACCTCCGCATCGACGGGCGCGAAGGAATGGGTGGGCAATACCGCCACGCGAAACTCGCTCGGCGCACGGTCCGGCGCTGCCGCCAACGTACTCGGCTGGCCCGCCTGTCCGGCGTCCCCGGACAGTACCCTCAGCACGATTTCCAGATCCACCGCGGACCGTGCGACAGGGCCGGCGACGTTGATGTCGGGGGCGGGATCCGTATTGCGTATGCCGTGGCCGCGCAGCGATACCAGGCCGTGGCTGCTTTTGTGCGAAAAAACCCCGCAATAGTGGGCGGGGTTGCGCAAGGAAGATCCGATATCGGATCCCACGTCGAACACGCTCATGCCCGCGCAGACCGCCGCGGCGCTGCCGCCCGAGGAGCCCCCCGGCGTACGGGACGGGTCGCGCGGGTTGCGTGTGGTGCCATAAAGGGCGTTGTAGCTTTGCCAGTCACGCAAATGGAGCGGAACATTGGATTTGCCCACCAGGATCGCGCCGGCCGCCCGCAGGCGCCGCACCACATCGGCATCGCGCGGCGCCAACTGGCTGGCATGCGCGGGGTCGCCGCAGGTCGTGGGCCAGCCGGCGACGTCGAAGCTTTCCTTGATGGAAAAGGGAATACCGTGCAGGGCGCCCAGCGGCTCGCCGCGCTGGCGCGCGGCATCGGCGCGACGCGCCTGGGCTTGCGCGGCCCCGTAGTCATGGAGCGCCAGCGCGTTGATCTGCCCATGGCTGTTGGCAAATGCTTGCGCGCAGGCTTCCACGAGCGATTCGGCGCTGATTTCGCCCTCCCTCAAGGCTTGCAGGCTTCGCGATAAGGTCCAGTAACGCAGCCAATTCGAGGCAGGATTGATGGCTGCGTCCAAAGCGTGCTCCGGGAAAAGGTTTGATAACGTACTTTGTATACTATATTCACGGCTGCGCGCATCGGGGTTCACCCCAACCAGGGTACGCCGGGCCCCAGGGCGGTGGGCGGCGCGCATCGGCGGGCTTGGCGAGGGAGGGGGCCACAAAGCGCGCGTCCAGGCCGTGAGAAAGCACGCGGGCATACATTGCCCGCGTAGCGGCCTTGCGCGAC
>NZ_JBMQQZ010000092.1:0-88347 GCF_057362025.1 Bordetella sp.
CCGCTTCCTTCAGGCGCTGAAGGGCGAGCTTGTCGCTCTTCAGGTCCATGTTTTCCTTCTTCTTGAACTCGTCCGCCAGGTATTCGACGATCGCGCCGTCAAAGTCCTCGCCGCCCAGGAAGGTATCGCCGTTGGTGGACAGCACCTCGAACTGCTTTTCACCGTCGACGTCGGCGATCTCGATAATGGAGATATCGAACGTGCCGCCGCCCAGGTCATACACCGCGATCTTGCGGTCGCCCTTTTCGGCCTTGTCCAGACCGAAGGCCAGCGCGGCCGCGGTCGGTTCGTTGATGATGCGCTTGACTTCCAGACCGGCGATGCGGCCGGCGTCCTTGGTCGCCTGGCGCTGGCTGTCGTTGAAGTACGCCGGCACCGTGATCACGGCTTCGGTGACTTCCTCGCCCAGGTAGTCCTCGGCGGTCTTTTTCATTTTGCGCAGCACTTCGGCCGACACCTGCGGAGGCGCCAGCTTCTTGCCATGCGCTTCGACCCAGGCATCGCCGTTGTCGGCCTTGGAAATCTTGTAGGGCATCAGGTTGATGTCCTTCTGGACTTCCTTTTCGTCGAACTTGCGGCCGATCAGGCGCTTGACGGCGTACAGGGTGTTCTTGGGGTTGGTCACGGCCTGGCGCTTGGCAGGCGCGCCCACCAGGGTCTCGCCGTCGTCCATGTACGCGATGATGGAAGGCGTCGTGCGGGCACCTTCGGCGTTTTCGATAATGCGGACCTGGCCACCGTCCATCACAGCTACGCAGCTGTTGGTCGTACCCAGGTCGATGCCGATGATCTTGCTCATGATGGATTACCTTGAATTAGGTCGGTTCTAGGATTGGTAAAAAACTCGGTTAGCGAATAAGTGGGGCTGCCGCCAGGGTTTTCAAGCGTGGAATTCACCGCTTTTCCGCTTGCAGCCGTCCAATGGCCGCGGAAAACTCCGGCAAGCCCGGCCACCCCGTAATCCGGCCCAGCCGCTTGCCGGACCGGTACATCACAAAAGTGGGGACGCCATGCAGCGAAAACCGCCGGCCCAGTGCCACGTCGGCATAAACATCCGCCTGGAACCAGGTCAGGCCCAGATCCCGCAATGCATCCTGATGCAGCAGGGCGGCTTGCTTGAAGCGATTGCAGTTGTAGCAATCGGTGCCCCACAGGAATACGCAGCGCAGGTCATCGCCCGGCGCCTGGACGACCTCCCGGTCGAATCCGTCGCTGTCGACGGGGCGCATGGCGAAGACCTGGAACACCTGGCCGGGATCGAAAGCCTGGGCGGCGGTCACGACGCGCTCCGTCAGCCCTGCTGTCCCGCCGACACCACGACCAGGGCCGGCCGCAGCACGCGGTCGACGATCAGATAACCCTTCTGCAGGGTCTGGACCACGGTATTGGCGGGCTGGTCGGACGGCACCGACGAGATGGCCTGGTGCTGATGCGGGTCGAACTTGTCGCCGGCCACAGGGGCGATCTCCATCAGCCGGTTGCGCTCGAAGGCGGAGACCAGTTGCTTGAGCGTGGCTTCCACGCCTTCACGCAGGAACTGGACAGTCTGGTCCTGCTGCGCGAGCGCCGCCTCGAGGCTGTCCTTCACGGGCACCAGGCTTTCGGCGAATGACTCGATGCCGAACTTGTGCGCCTTGGAGACATCCTCCTGCGCGCGGCGGCGGATGTTCTCCGCGTCGGCGCGTGTGCGCAACAGCTGGTCGTAGTGCTCGGCGGCCTTGGCCTGGGCCGCTTCCAATTCAGCGCGCAGGGCCGACAGCAAATCCTGCTGCCCATCCGCGCCGTTCGCGGGCGTTGCGTCCGCCGCCGGCGACTCGTGGTCGGGCCTTTTCTCGGCAGGCTCGTTCTGTGCCGTCATGGATACATCCTCCGGGTGACAAATAACGTTTGCCATCCACTATGGGGGCCGATGCCCCCATTTCAAGGCGGGTTAAAGGGAAACGCCCGCCTGGCGCCCAAATAATTGAAATTATTCGTGTTTTTAAACAGTGCTGGGCCAGCCCTGCAGATTGCGCTGCACCAGGTCGGTCAGGGCGCGGATCCATGCCTCGTCGTCGTTGACGGCCGGGATATACCGCAGGCGCTTGCCGCCGGCGGCCAGAAACGCATCGCGGGCCTCGACCTGGATCTCTTCGAGGGTTTCCAGGCAGTCCGCCAGGAAGCCGGGGCAGACCACGTCGACCTCCGTCACGCCGTCCTGGGCCAGACCGATCAACGTGGGCGCGGTGTAGGGCTCCAGCCAGCGGGCCGAGCCGAAGCGGCTTTGGAAGGTGACCAGCGCCTGTTCCGGCATCATCCCCAGGCGTTCGCGCAGCAGGCGGCCGGTACGCAGGCAATCCTGATAATAAGGATCGCCCAGCTCCACCGAATAGCGCGGCAGGCCATGAAAGCTCATGACGAGCTTCTGCGGCCGGCCATGCTCGCGCCAGTAGTCCTCGATGCGACCCACCACCGCCTGCAGGTATCCGGGATCATCGTGGAAACGCTTGACGAAGCGCAGCTCCGGCTGATCGCGCAGGCGGGCCGCATGCCGGGCCACCGCGTCCACGGCAGTCGCCGTGGTGCTGGCGGCGTATTGGGGGTACATGGGCACGGCCAGGATGCGCTCGCAGCCGCGCCGGCGCAGATCGTCGATCGCATTGGCCACCGATGGCGACCCGTAGCGCATGCCCAGCGCCACTTCCGCCTGGATACCCCGCGCCGCCAGTTGCCGCCCCAGTCCTTCGGCCTGCCGGCGGCTGTAGACCATCAAGGGCGAGCCGCCGTCCATCCAGATGCCACGATAGCGCGGCACCAGTTTCTTCGGGCGCAGGGTCAGGATCAGGCCATTCAGGATGGGCCACCACAGGTAGCGCGGGATTTCGATCACGCGCGGATCGGCCAGGAATTCGCCCAGGTAGCGTCGGATTTCCTTTGCCGTGGGCGCCTCCGGCGTGCCCAGATTGATCAGCAGCACGCCGGTCTTGCCGGGCCCGGCATGGGCCTGCTCCGAAAACGGATCGGCCTGCTCGGGTTCCGGCAGGAAACGCTCGGGCCAAAGATACTTGAACGCACGCAGGAACACGCGGATACCTCGCCAGCCATGCCGTCCCCCGCAGGGACCGCCGGTTTATTTGTGGTTATGACTCAGGGCGTTGGACAGCAGGCGCGCCGTAATATCAACGATGGGAATAACGCGCTCGTAGGACATGCGGGTGGGACCGATCACGCCCAGCGTGCCGACCACCTTGCCGTCGACGCCATAGGGCGCCGTGATGACGGAAACTTCCTCCAGCGGCATCAGTTGCGAATCGCCGCCGATATAGATCTGCACACCCTGCGCGCGGCTGGAGACATCCAGCAGCTGCAGCAGGTCGGTTTTCTTCTCGAAAAGCGCGAACATCTTGCGCAGCCGGTCCATGTCCGAGGCGATGTCCGTCACGTCGAGGAGCTTGCGTTCGCCCGAGATCACCACCGCATCGCCATCCTCGACGGCCTCGGTGCCGGCCTCTACCGCCGCCTGCATCAGGCGCGAAATGTCGTCGCGCAGTTGCGCAAGCTCGGTAGCCAGCGTGCGCCGCACCGCATCGAAGGACTTGCCGGCGAAATGGACGTTGAAGAAGTTCGCGGCCTCCAGCAGTTCGTGTTCGGCGTAGTCGCGTTGCACGAACAGGATACGGTTCTGCACGTCGCCATCGGGGGTAACGATGATCAGCAGGACGCGCTGGTCGGAGAGCCGGATGAATTCGATTTGCCGGAACACCTGGGCCCGCTTGGGCGTCAGCACCACCCCCGCGAACTGCGTCAGGTTGGACAGCAGCGCCGCCGCCGCGTTGACCGCACGGGCGGGTTCGGCCGCCGGCAGGCTTTCGCGGATATGTTCCGGCTGGATGTCGTAGCTGCGCACCGCGAGCAGGGAATCGACGAACAGGCGGTAGCCACGCGGCGTGGGGATGCGTCCCGATGACGTATGCGGGCTATGGATGAGGCCGGAGTCTTCCAGATCCGCCATCACATTCCGTATCGTGGCGGGCGACAGGTCGAACACCTTGGAAAGGGTGCGCGATCCGACCGGCTGGCCGTCGGCGATATAGCGTTCAATCAACGCCTTGAGCAGTGCGCGTGCGCGGTCGTCCATGTCGCTATTTTATGGAATCTTTTTTACAACGGTGCCAATTTTGTCCCGCAAAGGCAAATATGGCCCCATATAATCGTTGAATCCTAGCCTAAACCCACCCCGGAAGCTCGCCTCCAGCATGCATTTCCCCACCGTCGCCCTCATCGGCAGGTACCAGGACACCGGCCTGGATGCGCCGCTACGCGCCTTGGCCCAGATGTTGACCGAGGAAGGCCGTGGCGTGCTTATCGAACGCGACACCTCCCACAATACAGGACTGGCGGAATTTCCCGTCGCCGGCATCGACGAGATCGGCCAGAGCGCCAGCCTGGCCGTGGTCATGGGCGGCGACGGTACCATGCTGGGCGCGGCCCGCTACCTGGCGCCCTACGGCGTGCCGCTGATCGGCGTCAACCATGGCCGCCTCGGCTTCATCACCGACATCCCCCTGCATGACGCCAAGAACGCCCTGGCGCGCGTCCTGGAAGGCAATTTCGAGGCCGAAGACCGCATGCTGCTGGAAGGCAGCATCTGGCGCGGCGACACCCAGATGTTCAATGCCTCGGCGGTGAACGACGTGGTGCTCAACCGGGCGGGCCGCGGCGGCATGATCGAAGTCCGTGTCGAACTGGATGGCGTATTCATGTATACCCAGCGGGCGGACGGCCTGATCGTGGCGACGCCGACCGGCTCCACCGCCTATGCGTTGTCGTCCAACGGCCCCATCCTGCATCCCGGCCTGCAAGCCATGGTGCTCGTACCCGTCGCCCCGCAAACGCTGTCGAACCGCCCCATTGTCATTCCGGACAACGGCGAACTGACCATGACGCTGACCGGCATGGGCCGCGTCGAACACGGCGCCTCCTGCCATTTCGACATGCAGACCTGGTCGGACCTGCAGCCGGGCGACCGCATCGTCGTGCGGCGGGCGCCGCACACCATCCGCTTTCTGCACCCGGAAGGCTATAACTTCTTCACCACCCTGCGCCGCAAGCTCCACTGGAACCTGATGCCGCAGGCCACGGACAGCGGAGAATGACGCTGCCATGCTGCGCACGCTGCATATCCGGGATTTCGTCATCGTTGAAAAAGCCGACATCCATTTCGGTGCCGGTTTCACCGTCTTTTCCGGCGAAACCGGCGCCGGCAAGTCCATCCTGATCGACGCGCTGGCGCTTACCCTCGGCGAACGCGCCGATGCATCCGTCCTGCGCGAAGGCGCGGCGCGCGCGGATGTCAGCGCGGTCTTCGACACGCCAGCCCATCTGCGCGAGTGGCTGGCCGAACGCGAAATCGATGCGGAAGAAGAACTCGTCCTGCGCCGCGTGGTCGACCCGCAAGGCCGCAGCCGCGCATTCATCAACGGCGTGCCGGCCACCATGGCGCAGTTGCGCGAATTGGGCGACAGCCTGGTGGACATCCATGGCCAGCATGCGCATCAAAGCCTGATGCGGCCGGACGCCCAACGCGACCTGCTGGACGCCCAGGGTGGCCATGGCGAACTGCGCCAGACGGTCGCGCAGGCCTGGAAGCGCTGGCGCCAGCTTGCCAGGCAGTTGGAAAGCGTGGAACGCGACAGCGTCTCGCTGGAGGCGGACCGCGAGCGCCTGCAATGGCAGCTCGACGAACTGGACAAGCTCGATCCCCATCCCGGTGAATGGGAAACCCTGCAGACCGAACACACCCGCCTCGCGCATGCGCAATCCCTGCTGGATGGCGCGTCGCGCACCCTTCAGGCGCTGGACGGTGACGACGAATCGGCGCACAACCGCGTGGTCTCGGCGGTTCATGTGCTGGAGCAACTGCGCCGCCACGACCCTGCCCTGGCTGGCGTGTGCGAAGAACTGGAATCCGCCCGCATCGCCATTGCCGAGGCCGTCTCGGACCTGAACAACTATGTCAGCCGGGTCGAACTGGATCCCGCCAGGCTGGCGCAGGCCGAGCAAAGACTGGGCGCGGTTTTCGAACTGGCGCGCAAATTCAAGACAGAGCCGGAAACCCTGCCCGCCCTGCGCGAATCGTTGCGCGGCCAATTGGCGGAGATGTCCGCGGCGGCCGACATCGATGCACTGCGTGCGCAGACCGAAGCGGCGCAGGCCGACTACGCCAAGGCGGCCGGCAAACTGTCGGTGGCCCGCCGCAAAGCGGCCAAGGAGCTCGGCAAGATCGTGACGGAAGCCATGCAGACGCTGGCCATGCAAGGCGGTCGCTTTGAAGTATCGGTCGAAAAAGCGGCGGCCGCGTCGGCGCAGGGCGACGACGCGGTGGAATTCCTGGTAGCCGGCCACGCCGGCACCACGCCCCGCCCGCTGGCCAAAGTGGCGTCCGGCGGCGAACTTTCCCGCATTTCCCTGGCCCTGTCCGTGATCGCCAGCCGTGCCGCGCGCGTGCCGACGCTGATCTTCGACGAGGTCGACAGCGGGGTGGGCGGCGCCGTGGCGGAAGTCGTCGGCCGCCTGCTGGGGGAACTCGGCCAACGTCACCAGGTGCTTTGCGTGACCCACCTGCCCCAGGTGGCGGCGCGCGGTGGCGCGCACTATCAGGTAAGCAAGGCGGAGAAAGCCGGCACCACGCATTCGCGCATCGTGGAGCTCGATGCCGATGCACGCGTGGAAGAGATTGCGCGCATGTTGGGCGGGATCAAGATCACGGCCACCACGCGGCAGCACGCCCGCGAAATGCTGGGCGCCTGATGAAGGCCGGGGTGGACTCGGGGCGCCCCCTGGTCGGGCACGAGGCGGCCGGCAGGGCCCCGCGGGCCACTACCGGCCCCGCAAGGCCCGGGGGCCGTCAAGGCTAGCGCCGACTGCCGCAGTCGCCGCAGGTGCCGTACAGTACCATCGCGTGGCTTTCCAGCAGGAAGCCGTTGTCCTTGGCGATTTTGTGCTGGCGCTTTTCGATATCGATGTCGTTGAATTCAACGACCTTGCCGCAGTTCGTGCAGATGAGGTGATCGTGATGATCCCCATCGTTCAGTTCGAAAACGGCCTTGCCGCTGTCGAACTGGCTGCGCGCCAGGATACCCGCCTGCTCGAACTGCGTGAGCACGCGATAGACCGTGGCCAGCCCGATTTCGACGTTTTCGCCGATCAGGGCGCGGTAAACGTCTTCCGCGCTAAGATGGCGCTGCTCCGCTTTGCGGAAAATGTCCAGGATCTTCAGGCGCGGAAAGGTGGCCTTCAAACCCATGGTCTTGAGGTCGCTTTGATCGGTCATGGTCCAGTAGAGAGAGTTCCGCGCCGTCGACCCGGCGGGAACCTGGGCGGCGTAGCCGCCGACCCGATTCCCCTGCGCTTTCGCGCCCTGTCGCCTACGCCACGCGGAATGACTTGATAAACCTTTATGATAACGGTTTTGCCAGTATCCATTACGGGGAACCCCGAGTGTCCAGAATCGTACGATCCACATCCCGCTGCCTGAGGGCGGCCATCGCCGCTACGGCGATCGCTGCCGCTCTCGCGGGATGCTCCTCCGGCAAATGGGGTTTTCCGTATATTGCGCCGGTCCAGCAAGGCAACTGGATCACCAGTGAACAGGTCGCCCTGCTGCGCCCCGGCATGACACGCGAACAGGTGCGCTTCGCCCTGGGCAGCCCCACGCTGACCAGCGTGCTCCACGGCGACCGCTGGGATTACCCCTACTACTTCAAGCCGGGCTACGGTCCCAGCCAGGAACGCAAGTTCACCGTTTTCTTCGAGAACGACAAGCTCACCCGCTGGGAGGGCGACAAACAGCCGGACGTCCAGCCCTTCCAGCTGGCGAACGAGCAGGCCACGCAGGCCAAGGCCCCCGGCAATGGCGGCGCCGCGCCGCAGAATCCGGCTCCGGCCAGCACGGGGCCTGTCGCCCCTGCCGGTGGCGGGCTGCCCGTGGGGGTTACCTCGTCCGGCAACAGCCCCGCGGCCGCCAGCTCGTCTGGCAATACGCCGGCCCAGGCTTCGCCCGCCGGGTCCGCACCCGCGGGCACGTCCCGCACCACGCAGCCCGGGACGCCTGCCGGGGCGGCGCAGTAGGCCGCGGCCGCTGCCCACGCAGCCGGCGGAACCAACGCCAATGCCGGCGGATTCCGGCAGATGCACGTAACGCGATAACTCACCAACGACAAGGAATTTCCATGCGCATCGCCATTGCCGGCGCAGGCGGCCGGATGGGCCGCATGCTGATAGAAGCGGTCCTGGAACACCCCGACATGACGCTGGCTGTCGCCCTCGATCGCGCGGGCAGCAGCCATATCGGCGAGGATGCCGGCGCATTCCTGGGACGCAATACAGGGGTCGCCATCACCGACGATATCGAAGCCCTGGCCGGTGCCGATTGCCTGATCGATTTCACGCGCCCCGAAGGCACGCTGCGACACCTCGACGCCTGCGTGCGGCATGGGGTCAAGGCCGTCATCGGCACCACCGGCTTCGATGACGCGGGTCGGGCCGCCATCGCGCAGGCCGCGCAACGCATCGCCATCGTATTCGCGCCGAACATGAGCGTAGGCATGAACGCCACGCTGCGCCTGCTGGAGGTCGCCGCGCGCATCCTGAATTCCGGCTACGACGTGGAGGTCTTCGAGGCGCACCACAACAAAAAAGTCGATGCGCCCTCGGGCACCGCACTGAAGATGGGCGAAACCGTCGCGAAGGCCTGGGGCGTGGACTTGCCGGATGTGGCCACCTGGACGCGCCATGGCGAAACCGGCGTGCGCGAGCCGGGCACCATCGGCTTTTCCGTGGTACGCGGCGGCGACATCGTGGGCGACCACACCGTCTACTTCTGCGGCATCGGCGAGCGCATCGAGATTACGCACCGCAGCAGCAGTCGCTCCACCTATGCACAGGGCAGCCTGCGGGCGGCCGCCTTCCTGCGCGACAAAACGCAGGGATTGTTCGACATGCAAGGCGTGCTGGGCCTGTAGCGCGATCGCGGCGGGTAGCCGCGACCTTGCCGGCACCGCCACGCCAGGCCGCGGCGGATCAAGGACGCACGGGCTCCGGTTCCAGCTCGACGCCATAACGCGCGTTGACGTCGGCCCGAATGGCATCGGCCAGTGCCATGATGTCCGCCGCGCGGGCCCCGCCCCGGTTGACCAGTACCAACGCCTGGCGGTCGTGTACGCCGGCGGCGCCCAGCCTGCGCCCTTTCCATCCGCATTGGTCGATCAGCCATCCGGCCGCCAGCTTGCAACGTCCGTCCGCCTGGGGATAAGCCACCACGCCGGGAAAGCGCTGACGCAAGGCGGCATACCGATCGGCACTGACGATAGGGTTCTTGAAGAAGCTGCCCGCGTTGCCGATTACGGCAGGATCCGGCAATTTTTCCCGACGTATCGCGCAGACGGCATCGAAAACCGCACGGGCGGAAACCCCCGCGCCATTCGCCGGCGGGGCTGACCGGTCGGCCCCGCTGCCCAGCGCAGGATGCCGTTGCAGATCCGGATAGTCCAGCACCGGTCGCCACGGCCGGGGCAGCGCGAAGCGCACGGCGACGATCGCCCAACGGCCCGGGGCGTCATGCTTGAACCGGCTGTCCCGATAGGCGAAGCGGCAATCCCGCGCCGACAGCTCCGCCATCTCGCCGCGCTCGATATCCCAGGCACTCAGGCCCAGGAAGCGCTGGTCCAGTTCGACGCCGTACGCGCCTATGTTCTGCACCGGCGCGGCACCCACGGTGCCCGGTATCAACGCCAGGTTTTCCAGGCCGTCCCAGCCGTGGCGCAGGCAATGCGCCACGAACCCATGCCAGTTTTCGCCGCCCCCGGCTTCGACGATCCAGGCGTCGGGCCGTGTGTCCAGCAGCCTGATGCCGGGGATCGCCATATGCGCGACCAAGCCCGCCATGACCGAAGGCAGGACGACATTGCTGCCGCCACCCAGCACGAACACACGCCCATGGCGCCGCGCCAGCGCCGACAAAGCAGGAAGCTGGCGTAGGGATTCAATGCGCACGTAGGCCTCGGCCGAACAAGCCAGGCCCAGGGTGTTCAAGGCCGTGAGGTCCGCCGCAATCGGCTTGAGCGTGTCCGTATCGGTGGATGACGCCGACGGGTTTGACATTACGTTTGGCAGCCTGATATAGTTTCGTTCTTGACTGATTTTACGCGATGCCGGTGTGCATCGAATGAGATCAGTCGCAAGACAAAACGCGGGAATAGCTCAGTTGGTAGAGCGCAACCTTGCCAAGGTTGAGGTCGCGAGTTCGAGACTCGTTTCCCGCTCCAGAATTCGATCGGCAGGGTTCCATCAAGGTTCAGGAATAACTGCCATCAGCGCCAAAAAAGGCCGCAGCAAGAAAGGAGCGAAATCGCGAGATTCGCTCCTTTTGTCATTCCGCGCTTTTTTCATTCCGCTCTCCTTCGTCCCGCCCTTCCTCGTCCGTCCTTTTTGGTTCCAGCATCCGGCAGGCGTCACCTCGATCCGCCCGCGTCCCGGTGCCGGCATTGCCGGCAGATCGCTCCCTCGCCAGGCAAGAATGGGGCACCCCGGCGCGCTGCCGAGAGCGGCCCCGCGCCCGCCGGGCGCGGCGAACGGCTCTTACGGCTGCAGCTCAATCTCCCACCGCACCCAGTCGCCCCGATAGATCACGTTCGCGTAATAGAGAATCAAACCTTTCTTGTCCAAAAATACGCGCGTCACATTGACCACCGGACTGCCGGCCCGGATGCGCAACAGGCGCGCGGTCTCGGTATCCGCCGAGCCGATGGACATCGTCTGGTGGGCCCGGTCTATCCGCACCGACTTCATCTCCATCAGCGTCGGAATCACCGCGCGTGAGCGGAATTCCTGCGGCGCCCGCTGGAAGATTTCCTGCAGCAGGTACAAAGCGATGACCGCGTAGGGCTGCCCTTCGGTGAAGTGCTGGCGGCGCATGAAGACGTAGCTCTCGCCGAGTTTTCCCACATCGGGGGTAGCGGGCGGTTTGCCATGGGACTCATCGAAGGTCAGCATTTCGGCGCTGGTGGACTCGTACATCGCCGCAAGCGACTGCAGCGAGGTCTTCATCACCACGGTGTTCGGACTTTCCGTCGCCCTTGCCACCACCGTGCCCAGCCCGCGCTTCGGCACCAGCAGGCCTTCCTTGGTCAGCAGCTGCACGGCCTGCCGCACCGTGATGCGCGCGACCTGGAATTCGGCCGCGAGCGCTTCCAGCGTCGGGATGCAAGTACCCGCGGGCCACTCCCGCTTGCCGATGCGTTCGCGCAATATGTCCGCTACCTGCAGATAAAGCGGTACGGGGCTGTCCGGGTTGAGGTTTGACATGGAGACGACTCAAAAGTACTATTAATAGAACTTTAGATTTTTAGATCTTTCACCCAGGCATTATGCAACATCGCACCCGAGAACGTCGTGGCTACGACTACATCATCGTCGGCGCGGGATCGGCCGGCTCCCTGCTGGCCAACCGCCTGACGGCGAATCCGGCCGTGCGCGTCCTGTTGCTGGAAGCCGGGGGACCGGACCGCAACTTCTGGCTGCGCCTGCCGGTGGGCTACTTCAAAACCATTTACGACGAGCGCTTCTCACGGGTCTTCCGAGCCGAAGGCGGGGCCGCGCTTCAAGGGCGCAAGATTGCCTGGCCGCGCGGCCGCGTGCTGGGTGGATCCAGCTCCATCAACGGCCTGATTTACACGCGCGGCCAGAAGGAAGATTTCGACGGCTGGGCCGAGGCGGGCGCCCATGGCTGGGACTATCAGTCCGTGCTGCCCTTCTTCAAACGCTCCGAGTGCTATAGCGGCCCGCCCACGCCCTACCACGGCACCGAAGGGGAATTGGGCGTTTCGCCTTTGCGCAACGACCATCCCTATTGCCAGTCATGGTTGCAGGCGGCGCAGGCCTTCGGGCTGCCCGGCAACGCAGACTTCAATGGCGAAACCGATTACGGCGTCGGCAATTACCAGCTGACGCTGAAGGGCCGTTGGCGCTCGAGTGCCGCGGCCGCCTTCCTCCGGCCGGTGCTCGGCCGCCCCAATCTGACGGTGATCACGCGGGCTCAGGTAAGCCGGGTACTGTTCGAGAACCGGCGCGCAGTGGGCGTGGAATGGATAAGCGATCGCCAGGTGGAGAAAGCCACAGCCGACTGCGAAGTCATCGTGTCCGCCGGCGCCATCCAGTCCCCACAGATCCTGCAGCTGTCAGGCGTGGGGTCCGCCAGCCTGCTGCGCAGGATGGGCATACCGGTGGTGGCCGATGCCGCAGGGGTAGGCGCGAACCTGCAGGATCATTACCAGGCGCGCACGATCGTCAGGCTCAAGACACGGAAGTCGCTGAACAACGATGTGCGCAATCCGCTCAGGCTGGCCTCGATGGGCCTGGACTGGCTGCTGTACGGGCGAGGTCCCCTTACGGTGGGCGCGGGCCAGGCGGGCGGCTTCGCCCGCACCCGGCACGCCGTCGGCACGCGCAGCGATATCCAGTTCGCCATCATGCCCTTGTCGGTGGACAAACCCGGCGAGCCCCTGCACCGGTTCGCGGGATTCACCGCCAGCGCCTGCCAGTGCCGCCCGGCATCGCGCGGCAGCGTGGAAATTACGTCCACCGATCCGTTCGCGGCGCCGCGTATCCAGGCCAACTACCTGGCCGAAGAGATCGACCGCCAGACGCTGGCGGATGGCCTGCGCATGTTGACGGAAATCTATGCGCAAGCACCCTTCCGGGACCTCGTCGACGCGCCGGTGCTCCCATCGCAAAAGCAGTTCTCGAACCGCGATCTGCTGCGATTCGCCTGCGAGCACGGCAGCACCATTTTCCATCCAAGCGGCACGTGCCGGATGGGCAGCGACGGTATGGCGGTGGTGGATCCCTCGCTGCAGGTCAATGGCGTGTCGGGCCTGCGCGTTATCGACGCCTCGGTCATGCCCAGCGTGACATCGGCCAACATCAACGCGCCCACCATCATGATTGCCGAAAAAGGCGCGAGCCTGGTCCTGGCAGCGGCCGGCGCGCATCCAAGCCACTCCGGAAATTCCCAATGAAATACACCTACGGCAACCTCGTCGATGGCGCCTGGCATCAGGCCGGCCCGACATTCACTACCCTGAACCCGGCACGCCCCGCGGAGACGATCGGACAATACAACCTGGCCGATATCGCGCTGGTGGAGAGCGCCGCGGCCGCGGCAGCCCGGGCGGCACGGGAGTGGCGCCGGCTGACGGTCGCCCAGCGCTGCGACCTGCTGTCCCTGTACATCGACGCCATCGAGGCCCGACGCGATGCCCTGGCCGAGGCCATTACGGCGGAACAGGGCAAGACGGTGCAGGAGAGCCGGGGCGAAGTGGCCAAGGCGTGCTCGGAAAGCCGCTACATGCTGCAGCATGCCATGGCCGAGGGCGGCTCCCGCCATGCCGCATCGTTGCGGCCGGGCGTGCGGAACCTGGTGGTGCGCCGCCCTCGCGGGGTCATCGCCGCCATCACGCCGTGGAATTTCCCGGTCATGACGCCCATGCGCAAGATCGCGCCGGCCCTGGCTTTCGGCAATGCCATTATCGTCAAGCCGTCCGAGTTCACGCCCGCCGCCGCTTGCCTGCTGGGCGACATCGCGGCGGACATTCTGCCCAAGGCGCTGGTGCAGGTCATCCATGGCGGTCCGGAGATCGGCCACGCCCTGGTCAGCCATCCCGGCATACACGGCGTGACTTTCACCGGCTCGGTGGCCACGGGCAAGCGCATCCTCGCTGCCACCGCAACCAACCTGGCCGAGGTTTCGCTGGAACTGGGTGGCAAGAACGCCGCGGTCATCCATGACGCGGACGACCTGGAGGCCTGCCTGGACCAGGTCGCGCAGGCCGCCATGATGTGCTCCGGCCAGCGCTGCACCGCGGTCAGCCGCGTACTGGCGCGGCGGGAGCTGCATGCCGGAGTCGCCGCCGGGCTGGCGCAACGCATGGCGGCAATGCGCCTGGGAGAGGGATGCGATCCACGCACCCACATTGGCCCCATGACGCATCGCGCCCAACTGGACCACGTCAGCCGATCGGTGCAGCAGGCGAGACAGGACGGCGCGTCGGTCGTCACGGGCGGCGTCGCGGTCGAGGTGCCGGGCTGCGAGGGCGGCTATTTCTACGCCCCGACCCTGCTGGACCAGGTGCAGCCCGGCTCGGCGGCGGCCCGGGAAGAAATCTTCGGACCGGTCGTCAGCCTGATCCCCTACGACACGCTGGACGAGGCGTTATGCCTGCTCAACGAAGTGGAATACGGCCTAACGGCCGCGCTATTCTCCAATGACGCTCGTGTCATCGCCCGCTTCGTCGATGAGTGCGAGACCGGCATGCTGCATATCAACCATGGCACGACGCCGGACAGCAATATGCCCTTCGGCGGCGTCAAGGCCTCGGGTGTCGGTGCGTATTCGGTGGGTCCCGGCGCCGCGGCCTTCTATACCACCGAACATTCCGTGTACCTGGGACGATGATGGACGGGATCGCGCTTCAATCCATACAGGCATCCGTCTACCGCGTGCCGGTCCCGACGCCCGTGCAGACCTCCTTCGGCGTATTGCGGGACCGCGCCGCGGTCGTGGTGCGCATTCTCGACGAGGATGGCATCGTCGGCTGGGGAGAAGTGTGGTGCAACTTTCCCACGGTGGGCGCCGAGCATCGTGCACGCCTGCTGATCGAAACCGCCGCCCCGCTTGCCCTGGCCGCGCCCTGGGCATCGCCCGCGGATTGTCATGCCACCCTGTCCCGCGCGCTCCATGTGCTGGCGGTGCAATCCGGCGAACCCGGTCCGGTGGCGCAGGTCCTCGCCGGGATGGACATCGCCATGTGGGATCTATGGGCCAAACGGCGCGAACTGCCGCTATGGCGCCTGCTGGGCGGCGAATCGGATCGCGTGGCGGTCTACGCCTCCGGCCTGAACCCCACCGCGCCCGAACGGCTGGCGGCCGAGAAAGCGGCCGCCGGCTACACGGCATTCAAGCTCAAGGTGGGTTTCGGTGCCGACATCGATGACGCCAATCTGCGCAACTTGCGCGGCACCCTGGGCGAGACCGCCACGTTGATGGCCGACGCCAACCAGGCCTGGGACCTGGCACAGGCCCGCGCCATGATCGCGCGGCTGAGCCGGTTCGACCTGCTTTGGATGGAAGAGCCGATACGCGCCGACGCGGCCATGGAAGATTGGCGTGCCCTGGCGCGCGACAGCGAAATCCCGCTGGCCGCCGGGGAAAACTTCCGCGCCGACGATTTCGAACGGTTCATGGATTCAGGCACGTTGAAGGTCCTGCAGCCCGACCTGGCGAAATGGGGCGGCTTCTCGCGTTGCATCGCGCTGCGCGAGCCGGCGAACCGGGCCGGCTCGTGGCTGTGCCCGCATTGGCCGGGCGGCGGGATCGGCATGCGGGCGGCCTTGCACTTCAAGGCCGCCGTCGGCGGCCCAGGTTATGCCGAGATCGACGCCAATCCGAATCCCTTGCGCGAGCGCCTGGCCGGCGGACTGCCCGCCGTGCGGGACGGCGCGATGCAGCTCGGCGACGCGCCCGGCCTGGGCGCCGATCCGGACCTGGACGCCATCGCCCCATTTCTGGTGGCGGAACAGACGGCAGGCCGTACGCACATCCGATGAGGACCGATATGAACAAGCAACCCAACATCATTCTGATCATGACGGACCAGCAGCGCTTCGACACCATAGGCGCGCTGGGCGCGCCATGGATGAAGACACCGGTCCTGGACAAGATGGCGCGCGAAGGCGCTGCCTTCGACAATTGCTACGTGACCTCGCCGGTCTGCGTGGGCTCGCGCGCCAGCCTGTTCCAGGGCATGTATCCGCATGCCACGGGCGTATTCACCAACTTCCATCCCTGGGAACCGACCTGGGTCGACTCGCTGGCGGACGCGGGCTACCACTGCGTGAACATCGGCAAGATGCACATCAACCCCTACGACGCCAAGGGAGGATTCCATCAGCGCTTCTTCGTCGAGAACAAGGACCGCCCGCTGTTCCTGGATGAGCACACGCGCGCGCTGTACGACGAATGGGACAAAGCCCTGCACGCGCGCAAGTTGCAGAAGCCCAGCCGCTATACGCGCCACAAGGCGGATCCGACAGGCTACAAACGCGCCCTGGGGGCTTTCCCCTGGGACATGGACGAAGACATGCATTCGGACATGTTCATCGGCGACCACGCCACATGGTGGCTGAAAGAACGCCAGTCGCAGAACCCGCTGTTCCTGCAGATCGGCTTTCCCGGACCGCATCCTCCGTACGACCCCTTGCCCCGCTACCTGGACATGTACCGGGACGTCGACATCCCCGTGCCGGAACCCACGGCGCGGGAGCTTGCCGCGCAGCCGCCCATGCACGCGACCTTGCGCGGCAACATGATCCGCAGCAACTACGACTCGGTCGCGTGGAAGGAACAGGCCAGCAAAGAGGAACTGCTGCGCGTCCGGCGCCATTACGCGGCGAACGTCAGCATGATAGACAGCCAGGTCGGCCAGATCATGGCGATGCTGGATGAAAAAGGCTACCTGGACAACGCCCTGGTCATCTTCACCTCCGATCACGGCGACGCGCTGGGCGACCATGGACATATCCAGAAATGGACGATGTACGACTGCTCCGTGCGCGTGCCGCTCATCCTCTGGTCGAAGTCCATGGTGAAACCCCGGCAATCCGACGCGCTGGTCCAACTGATGGATCTTGCGCCCACGATCCTGGAATCGGCCGGCGTGCCGGTGCCGCCTTCCTTCGAGGCCCGGTCCTTGTGGCCCATCCTGCGCGACGAGGCGAAGGACATCCGCTCGGCGGTATACGCGGAACTGGCCCGCGACCACATACAGACCGGCGCGGAATACATGGTGATGTGCCGCGATGCGAAATGGAAGATCGTCTACTACCTGGGTGAAACGGCGGGCGAACTCTACGACATGGAGCAGGACCCGGGCGAGCTGAACAACCTGTGGACCGCGCCCGAACACCAGGCCATGAAGGAACGGATGATCAAGGATCTGCTGGAGTGGTCGCTGCGCGGCGCGATCGGCAGCCGGCAACATCCGGCTTTGAAGCCGCAGCAGCCGATGCTCGTCTAGGCCGACGGGCATCGGCAAAAAACAACGAATCGAAAGGAGACAAATCATGAAACGAATCGCACTGGCGGCGCTGCTTGCGCTGATCGCAGGCACAAACGCTGCCGCGGTCCACGCGCAGGCGGCCTTCCCTTCCCGTCCCGTGAGCCTGGTGGTTCCGTTCCCCGCGGGCGGGGTGGTGGATGTCGTGGCCCGCATGGTGGGCCAGAAGATGGCCGACGCCCTGGGCACATCCGTGATCGTGGAAAACAAGCCCGGCGCGGGTGGCACCATCGGCGCGGCCTATGTTTCCCGGGCAAAGCCGGACGGCTATACCGTGTTGATGGGTGGATCCGCGACGCAGGTGTTCGGCCCGGCCCTGTACAAAAACCTGCCCTATAACGCGCAAACCGACTTCGTGCCCATCGGCCAGATCAGCTCGGGCCCGCTGGTCGTGGTGGTCGGACCGAAGGTCAAGGCGGACACCGTGCCGGAGCTTGTTTCCTATTTGAAGTCGCAGCAGGAAAAGGCCTTCTACGGCAGTAACGGCAACGGCACCTTTCCCCATCTGGCAGGGGAACTCTTCAAGCAATACAACGGTTTGTCGACCACGCATATTCCCTACAGTGGCGGCCCCGCGGCCATGACGGCATTGGTCGCCGGAGACATTGCCTTCTCCATCAACCACATTCCCGTCGTCCAGGGGCTCGTGAAGGGAAACAAGATACGCGCGCTGGCCACGACGGGCGCCAAGCGCTCGGTTGCCTTCCCCAACCTGCCCACGCTGGACGAGATCGGCATCAAGGGGTTCGAGGCAAGCGCGTGGTGGGGATTGTTCGCGCCGGCCGATACGCCCGCGCCCATCGTCGACAAGCTGAATACCGCCCTGAAGATGGCGCTGGAGGACAAATCGGTGCAGGCCAGCCTGGCCGCCCAGGGCGACGAGGTGCGCTACAGCAGTCCTCGCGATTTCGGCCGATTCGTCAAGGCCGAGACCGACAAATGGACGCAGGTCGTGAAATCGGCGGATCTGAAGATCGACTAGGGATCGACCGGGTCCTGCCAACACTGGACGGAGCCTCGCGCTGGCGAGGCCCGGCCCTACTCCAGCGGCGCGAAATATCGCGAATCGAGCATGACCCGCCGCGCAATGCCGACCAGGGCCTCTATCCCTTCGGACAGGGACGCGTTGCGGTACGCCGCGCATATCTGCAACGGCTTGAACGGCGTCGCCTGCCGATAGCTCACGACAGAACCGCGCTGGATTTCATTGCGCAGGATGCACGTGGGCAGCACGCCGACGCCCACGCCCGCGGCCACCAGCCGCCCCAGCATGGCCAGGCTATTGCAGGTACTGACCCGCAGCCCCTGCCCGCCTTCCCTTTCCCACCAGTTGACCATCATCTCGTGCAGGGGCGAGGGCTCCGGCATGCAAAGAATGGTGAGTCTCGACAGCGATACAGGATCGACGAACGCGTCCGGCAGCGAGGTGGAGCGGCTTCCCATCCAGGCCAACGGCGCGAGCGCCAACGGCTCCACATGCGTGCCGGTCAAATGGCCGGGGTCGGCCAGGATCGCCAGGTCCAGCCGGTTATGCGCCAGGCCGTCCAGCAGCACAAAACTATTGCTGACCGTCAATTCAACCTTGAGGCGAGGGTAGCGCTCGCCCAGCAGCGTCACGATCTTCGGCAGCACGGCGATGGCGATGGTCTCCGAAGACCCCACTCTGAGCGTGCCGTGCAGAGGGTCGCCCGTGCGCAGGCGGGTTTCCAGTTCGTCCAGCAGCCGCAGTATTTCGTCGGTGTAGTGCACGGCGACGGCACCCGCGGCGCTCAGCCTGGCCGCGCGCCCGTCCCGCTCGAAGAGCTTGGTGCCCAGGGCGTCCTCCAACTCGCGTACCCGTAAAGAGACCGTGGGCTGGGTGACGTTCATGTGCCTCGCGGCCGCCTGGAACGAGCCCAGTTTCGTAATGGCCGCCAATGCCTCGATCTGGGCCAGGGAATACCGACGCATCAGTTTTTCCTATGAAATCTGCCTAAAAACTTTAATTAGTTTAATAAATGACGCGTTGCTAGGATAC
Source organism: Bordetella sp. (assembly GCF_057362025.1). Lineage (NCBI taxonomy): Bacteria > Pseudomonadati > Pseudomonadota > Betaproteobacteria > Burkholderiales > Alcaligenaceae > Bordetella > Bordetella sp. The sequence goes on from NZ_JBMQQZ010000092.1 coordinate 19,168, forward strand.
GCGCACCAGCCTGGAGCATCGATTTCCGACTCTCGATCGCGCTCCGGGCCTGGCTCAGGAGACAAGGCAATGACCAAGACAAAACAACTGCGCGCCGCGATCCAGGCGCCGCAAATCCTCGTGCAGCCCGGAGTATTCGACGGCTTCAGCGCGCGTTTGGTGGAGCACATGGGTTTTCCCACGGCCTTCATTACAGGCAGTGGGGTAAGCGAGAGCCGCCTCGGCCAGGTCGATGTGGGCATCATGGGCATGGAAGAGAATGTGGCCGCCGTACGCAGCATTGCCGCCTGCTCGAATCTCGCGCTGCTGGCCGACGGGGATACCGGCTACGGTAATGCGATCAACGCCTATCACACGGTCCGCGCGTTCGAACGCGCCGGCGCGGCGGGCATCATGCTGGAGGACCAGGCCTGGCCCAAGCGCTGCGGCCACATGCGCGGCAAAGAGGTCATTCCCCAGGACGAAATGGTGCAGAAGCTGCGCGCCGCCTGCGAGGCGCGCACCGACCCGGACTTCGTGATCAAGTCGCGCACCGATACGCTGGCCACCCATGGCCTGGACGAAGTCATCCGGCGCCTGAATGCCTACGCGGAAGCCGGGGCGGACCTGCTGTTCGCCGATGCGCTGCTGGATGCGGGACAGATCCGTACGGTGGCGGCCAATGTGCCCAAGCCGCTTTGCGTGAACATGGGGTTCGGTATTCGCCAGCGCTCGACGACGCCGCTGTTGTCCGCCGCGCAATTGCAGGACCTGGGGGTGGCGGTTGTCATCTATCCGCGCCTGCTGACGGCCTGCGCGTTGGCCGGCATGAAAAAAGGCCTGGAAATACTGGGCCGGTCGCTTGCGACCGGCCAGCCCGAGGATCGCCCGGACGCCGCGCTGAGCTTCGAAGAACTGAACGACATCATGGGGATGGCGGAGGTCAAAGGCCTGGAAGAGAAGTTCCTGACCGACGATCAGAAGGCCGCGAAGTACGGCGGCGAGCCGGTCGGCGCGGTCCACGCCACGACGAAGGCGGCAGGCCATGCATAGCCCGGCCATTGCCTCCGGCGCATTGCCCCCAGGTTCGGTCGACTGCCATGCCCACGTGATCAGGAAGGATCTGCCTTTGGTCAGCGAGCGGCATTCGCAGCCAGGCCGCGATGCAACCGTCGAGGACTATCTGGATACGCTCACCGCCCACGGGGTGGCTTATGGCCTGCTTACCGCGCCGAGTTTCTACGGACCCGATAACCGGGTCCTGCTGGAAGCGCTGCGGGCATCCCAAGGCAGGTTGCGCGGCACGGCGATCGTGCAGCCCGATATCGACGAAGCCTCTCTGGCATCCATGCAGCGGGAGGGCGTGTGCGGCATCCGGCTGAATTGGGTGAAGCGGCACGCGATCCCGGATATCCGGTCCCGGGAATACGAGGGCCTGCTGGCGAAGGCCAGGAACCTGGGCCTGCATATCGAGGTGTATCTGGAAGGCGAATACCTGGCGCCCGTCCTGGCCGCCCTTCGCGCCAGCGGGGTGCGCACGGTGATAGACCATTTTGGCAATCCGCCCGGCAACGAGGGCGAACACAGCGAGGGTTTCGTGGCCTTGCTGGACGCGTTGGAAGCCGGGAATACATGGGTGAAGCTATCGGCGCCATTCCGCCTGCGCGGCAGCGATGCGCGGGTTCTAGCAACGCGTATCGTCGAGCGGTCGAACGGCGAGCGCGCCCTGTGGGCGACGGATTGGCCATGGGTGGGCCATGAGGACGCGGTGACGTACCGGCAATGTATCGAAGGACTTTTCGAATGCGTGCCGGATGGCGGCATCCGCAACCGGATCCTGACGAAGAACGCATACGAAGCGTTTGGATTCGGCGAGTAGCAAGGCGCGCGCCGGCCTGGCGCGTGGCATTTTCAATTCAGTACCCATCGAGGAGACAACACGATGAGAAAGCATAAGCTTCTGGTCGCCGCATTTTTTTCAATGATCCTGGGCGCGGGCAATGCCGCGCTGGCCGGCGACACCATAAAGATGATCATTCCGACCGCGCCCGGCGGCGGGACGGACTCCCTTTTCCGGGCCGCCGCGCGTTACGCGGAACCCTATCTGGATGCGACTATCGTCGTGCAGAATGTCGGCGGCGCGGGCGGCGCGATAGGCGTGGGCCAATTGGTGCGTTCGAAGCCGGACGGCCTGACCATGGCGGGAGTCTGGATGGGCCCCATTACCGTGGCGCCGCATTCCATCCCGACGACCTATGGGCTGGACGACTACATTCCCGTTATCCAGCTGGATGCCGCCCCCTACGTGCTTTGCGTACGCAAGGATTTTCCGGCCAACAATGGCAAGGAAATGCTCGAGCAGCTCAAAGCCCAGCCTGGCCACTACACCTTCGGCACCGACGGGGTAGCGGGCCCCGGCCAGTTGGCGGCCGAGCGCGTCTTCCAGGCCTTCGGGGTGAAGGCGCGCGACATTCCCTACCGCGGCGCGGGTGAGAGCATGACCGCCCTGATGGGGAAAGTGGTCGATATCTACGTGGGCTCGGTCCCGCCCGCGGTTGCGATGGAAAAAGCGGGCGAGGTCAAGTGCCTGCTTGCCACGAGCGCCGATCCCGTGAAGGCCCTGCCGCAGGCCACGAGCTTGACCGCCCTGGGAATTCCCGAGAAGGAAACGCTGCTGTGGCACGGAATCGTCGTACCCGCCGGCACTCCCGATGCACGGGTGGAGCATATCGCCGACGCCTTCGAAAAGGCCGCAAACACGCCGGAAATGGTCAAGTTCTTCGAGACGGCAGGCGTCGAAAAGAAGATCCTGCGCCGCAAGGCGTTCGCCGCGCACATCCGCAAGGAATACGCGGAGCTGGGCCAGCTCGTCAAGGAATTGGGCCTGCAGAAGCAATGATGCGGCATGGGCGCGGCCGCGACGCGCCCATGCGGGTCCCTTCTCCACCTCTCGCCTTGTCGGGAGAATTCGCCTTTCCGCGCGCGGTTTCCTAGAATGGAACGTCACGACATAACAAGCCCGCCCCGAAGGCATGGCGCGGCGAGACAAAGGAGGACGTATGAGCGGAAGATTGTCTGGAAAGGTCGCCGTCGTATTCGGCGCCGGCTCCATCGGGCCCGGCTGGGGCAACGGCAAGGCGTCGGCGGTAAAGTACGCGCGCGAAGGCGCCCGAGTGGTGGTCATCGATATCGAGCTCGCGGCCGCGAGCGAAACCGCCGCGATCATCGACGGCGAAGGCGGCCAGGCACAAGCTCTGGCGTGCGACGTGACGGATCCGGCGCAGGTGGCCGAGCTGGTCCCAGCCATTATCCGTGGCCACGGGCGTATCGATATCCTGCATAACAATGTGGGCGCGCCTATCATGGGCCGCATCGAGGACATCCCCATCGCCGACTGGGATCGCGCCCAGGACCTGAACCTGAGGGGCACCTTCCTGACCTGCCGCGCCGTGCTGCCCCATATGAAGGAAAACCGCGGCGGGGTCATCACGAATATCTCGTCGATCGCGGCGATACGCCACACGGGATATCCGTACGCCGCCTATTGCGCAAGCAAGGCGGGACTGAATCAACTGACCGTATCCATCGCACTGGAATACGCCCCTTTCGGCATACGGGCCAATACCATCATGCCCGGCATGATGGACACCCCGCATATCTACCAGGCCATCGTCGGCCAATACGAGGACGACCGGCAGGCCATGGTGGCGCAGCGTTCCGCCCTTTGCCCGATGGGCCGCATGGGCACGGGCTGGGACGTGGCCAACGCCGCGGCCTTCCTGGCCTCGGACGAAGCGGGATACATCACCGGGGTGAACCTGCCGGTGGATGGCGGCATCACTTGCCGCATATAGCGCCACGGGAGCCGCCGCAGGTCTTTTTAAGCGGAGCACCGCTAGAATTCCGGGGCAAACCCATCGTCGCCGCAAGGCGTCACGTCCGCCCTACTGCCCGTGCCCGCCTCCTTCCCAGGTAAACCCCAAGCAACCCGATCCACCCCGGACCCGCGCCGGGACGACCGCATCGACCCGCAGGTATGGAAAATCGCCGGGGTGGTCATGCTGGCCCCGCTGATGGCGCAACTCGATTCCACCGTGGTCAACGTATCGCTGTCGACCCTGGCGTCCGAACTGAATACCAGCCTGACCACCATCCAATGGGTTTCCAGCGGCTACCTGCTGGCGCTCGCGCTGACCCTGCCGTTGACCGGCTGGCTGGTGGATCGCCTTGGCGCCAAGCGGGTGTACCTGATCTGCTTTTCGATATTCACGCTGACTTCGCTGTTCTGCGGTATCGCGACGGACGCCAACAGCCTGATCGTGTCGCGGGTCCTGCAAGGCATGGCCGGCGGTCTGTTGACCCCCATGTCGCAGATGATGATGGCGCGCACGGCGGGACGCCACATGGCGCGAGTCATGGGGTTCGCGGTCATGCCGGTGATGATCGGTCCCATCCTGGGGCCGACCCTGGCCGGGCTGATCCTGCAGCATGCCGGGTGGCCGTGGATCTTCCTGGTCAACCTTCCCGTGGGCATACTGGCAACCCTGCTTGCGTGGCGCGTGCTGCCGCCGGACCGGGACCTGCGCGTGCGGCGCAACTTCGATGCCCTCGGCTTCATCATGCTCGCGCCCGCGCTGGCGATGCTGCTGCACAGCCTGGAGACCCTGGCCAGCGCGGAGGGTTCATCCAACGGAGACGGCATCCGTGTGGAGCTGGGCGTCGCCGTACTGCTGCTTCTGGCCTTCCTGTGGCACGCCGCGCGCCGCGGCGCGTCCGCCTTGATCGATATCCGCCTATTCCGCGCGCGCTCGTTCGCGCCCTCGGCCGCCACGCAGTTCCTATCGAACTGTATGACCTACGGCGGGCAGTTGCTGTTCCCCCTGTACCTGATCGCCGCGCGCGGCTACAGCCCCTCGCGCGCCGGCATCCTGCTGGCCGCCATGGGCATCGGCCTGCTGTGCGCCTTTCCCTGGATGGGCCGCCTGACGGATCGCTTCGGCTCGCGCCGCGTGTCCACGGCCGGCGCGCTGATCGGGCTGGCGGGCACCCTGCCCTTTGTGCTGGTCAGCGTCTACGACCTGCCGGACATCGTGATTTGCCTGCTGCTTTGGGTCCGCGGCGTGGGATTGGGGTCGATCAATATACCTTCGATGTCGTCCGCCTATGCCGGCATCCCCAAGGACAAGCTGCCGGTCGCCACGACGGCGCTGAACATCGTGCAGCGGCTCGGCGGTCCCATCGCCACGACCTGCCTGGCGATCTGGCTGCACGCCAGCCTGGAGACTCACCGCGCCTCGCAGGGTTCGGCGTTTTCCAGCACATTCGCCGTATTCTGCGCGATACATGCGCTGGGCGTGGTGGCGGCGCTCACGATTCCGGCGCGGCGCGCGTAGTAGTTCCGATGAGGGCCAGCCGCGCACTTAATCGATCAGCAGTGGTTCGGTGTTCCGGATCTGTTCGATGAAATGCCGCACGGCGGGGGAACGCTCGTGGCGGCGGTAAAGCGCGGCAATGGAGGACGGGATGCCAGGCCCGGCGACCTGCCGGAACACCACATCCGGCAAGGCGATGACGCGCTTGACTACGCTCGGCAGAACCGCCACGCCCGCTCCCAGCGATACGTGGGTCAGGACAGACAGCAAAGAACCCGGCACCGCGGCGATGCGCGGTGCGAAGCGGCCGCGCCGTGCAACTTCGCGCAAGCCGAGATCCTGCTCCGGGACAATGAACGCTTCCTTCGCCAGGTCGCGCGCGCGGATCGGCTCGCCGCCTGGGCGCCCGCCGTCGGCCAGCCGGTGACCGGACGGCAATGCCAGACAGAAATCATCCCTGACGAGCACATGACTGGCGATTGCAGCGGGTAGCGATACGGGCAGCCGGACGAAACCGATGTCGACGGTTCCGGCCTCCAGGCGTCCCGGCAATTGGTCCATGGGCAGCTCGCTGGCATTGAGCATGACGTCGGGCCAGGCCGCGCGAAAGCGGCGCATCTGGTCCTGCAGGACGCCGGTAAAGGCGGCCGAGCCTACGTGCCCCAATTCGACCCGCCCCACCTGGCCGCGGCCGGCGCGCCGGCCGACATTGACGGCGCGGTCGTAGCGCTCGAGGACGGCGACGGTTTCCGCCAGAAAAGCCTCGCCCGCCGGCGTCAGGGCGACCGAGCGTTTGGTCCGATTGAACAGGCGGGCCTGCAGCGCCCGCTCCAGTTCCTGGACTTGCAACGTCAGCGTGGACGAGGACACGCCCAGCATTTCCGCCGCGCGCGCGAAATGCAGTTCGCGCGCGGCAACGACGAAGGCACGGAGGTGGCGTAGCTCCAAGGAAGCTCCAGTATTCGATTTTCCTGAATTATTTTGCCGCACTGCTCTATTGAACTCAATTACCGACGGATGATGCAATGGCATGGACGGGTCACGGCATACGCCGTGACGGATGATAAGGAGTTCCCATGTACAAATTCGGTTGTGCCCTCCTGCTGGGGGCGCTTGCATGGCCCATGGGCGCTCGGACAGCCAATGCGGCAGAGCTGGCGACACAGCCCGTCCTGACACTGGCGGCCGCACGGCAAGTGGCCGAGGCCGCCGAGGAAAAAGCCAGGACCTCTGGATGGCCTGGCGTCATTGCGGTGACCGACAGCGCCGGCCTGCCGATCCTGTTGATCCGCATGGACGGCGCCGCCGTGCCGGCCGGCGTCGAACTGGCACCGGGCAAGGCAAGAACCGCTGCCCTATTCCGTCGCGCGACCGGTGCGCTGGAAGATGCGGTCAACGGGCAACGCCCCGCCGCGATCACGGCACGCGGCTTCGTGCTTATGCGCGGCGGCCTGCCGCTCGTAGTCGATGGACAAACCGTGGGCGCTATCGGCGTATCGGCGGATACACCGCAGCACGATGAAGAAATCGCGCGGGCTGGCGTGGCGGCGTTGAAATGAAGCCGGCCGATCCGCCGGCGCCGCATGGACGCGGAGGCCGGTCATGGAAACCGTAATGGAGGGACGGCCCGCCCGGGGCGGAACAGCCGTACTGCTGATCGCCTCGCTCGGTTGCGCGATGACGGTGCTCGACACCAACGTCGTGGGTATCGTCCTGCCGACCATCGCGCGCGACCTGGGGGCGTCTTTCGCCGAGGTCGAATGGGTCATCAGCGCCTATGTGCTGTGTTTCGCGTCCTTGCTGCTGCCGGCCGGAACGATCGCCGACCGCTTCGAACGCAAGCGGGTGTTCCTGTGCGGCATCGCGCTATTCGCGCTGACTTCCCTTGTCTGCGGACTGGCGCCGTCGGCGCCCGCGCTGTACGCGGCCCGCGCGGCGCAAGGCGCGGGGTCGGCTTTCCTGCTGGCGCCGGCGCTGGCGATCGTCGGACATGCGTTCCATGACGAAGGCGCGCGTGGACGCGCGTGGGCAGTCTGGGGGGGCATCATGGGCTTGACCATGGTCCTGTCCCCGCTGTTGGGCGGCATCGTCAACAGCGTGCTGGGATGGCGCTGGGCCTTCTATGCCAACGTGCCGATCTGCGCGATGCTCGGGATCGCGGTGCTGCGCCGGGTGGACGAATCGCGCGACCCGACACCGCGCCCCCTTGATTTTCCGGGGATCGCGCTCTTCGCCGCGGCCATGTTCGCCGTGACCTGGGCCTTGATACTCGGTCCCGGGCAAGGCTGGACCAGCGGCGCGGTGCTGGCGCGCGCCGCCGCCGGGGCGGCGCTGTTCGGGGCATTTTGCCTTGCCGAACGGCTGCGGCCGCACCCCATGCTGGATCTGGACCTGTTCGCCTCCCGGCCCTTCGTGGGAGCGGCCCTCGCCATGTTCGCCTACGCGGCCTCGGCGCAGGTCATGGCGTCCGTGCTGCCGCTGTTCCTGCAGAATGCGCGCGGACAAAGCGCATTGGCGGCGGGCGTCGGCATGCTGCCCTTTGCCCTGGCCATGCTGGTCTTCCCGCAGGTCGGGCGGCGTCTGTCCCCATGGCTGGACGGACCTGGCGTCCTGGCGCTGGGGCTGACCGTCGTTGCCCTGGGGAACATCGTCATGGCCTACGCCGCGCATCACACGGGACAGGCCGCGGTCGTCGCCGGCATGGCCCTGCTGGGTACCGGGGGAGGCTTGCTCAATGGCGAAACGCAGAAAGCCATCATGGGGACCGTGCCGCCGGACCGCGCCGGGATGGCATCCGGCATCAGTACCACCGCGCGTTTTTCGGGCATTCTGCTCGGATTCTCAGCACTGGGCGCCGTTCTGGCCAGCAATGCCGGCGCGGCGATACGGACGGGCATGACCGCTTCGGGCATCCACGTGGACGAGGCCTTCATCGGCCGCATCGTGGCCGGAGATATCCAGAGCGCTATCGCGGCCTATCCGCCAACCCTGTCGCGCACCCTGTGGGCGATCGCGCACGGCGCATACGCGGAAGGGTTTTCGCGCGCGTTCCTGCTGGCGGCGGGCACCGCGATGGGCTGCGCCGTTATCGTTTTCCTGGCCATGCGCAAGCCGCGGCGGCGCGATCGCGCGGGTACCGAGCGACGCGCGCCGGCGCGATAGACCGGTTGGAATGTTCAGGAAGGACTCGAAGGCCGCCCTGATTCGTTTTCCGCAATGTACTGTTCGATCACGGCGCGATAAGAGACATCGGGCTTGAGGCCCAGCGCCGCCGCGCGCGGGCTTTCGAAGCGCGCCGGCCATCCGCCCACGATGCGGGCGATGGCGGCATCGGGTACCGGCGTCACCAGGCCGGCGGTTTGGTCCCCGGCCACGGCCCGCAGAGCATCGAGCATCTGGCGCACACTGACCGTCAATGCGGGAAGATTGATCGCCGTGCGGCCACCCAGGGCTTCACGGTCCGCCTGCGCGACGGCCAGGATGCCCGCCACGGTATTGGCGGGCGACGCCAGCGCGACCTCTGTGTCCAGGCCGACCGGACATACCGCAGGAATGCCCGCCAAAGGCTCGCGGATAATTCCGGACAGGAAACTGGACGCCGCGCCGTTGGGGCGTCCGGGTCGCACGGACACCGTCATCAGGCGCGCCACGCGGCCGTCGACATAGCCCTTGCGGGTGCATTCCGCGATCAATTGTTCGCAGATGAACTTCTGCGTGCCATAACTGGACTGCGGCGTGGGCAGGGTATCGTCGCGGATCACCGCCGGCAGGGGAATGCCGGGATCCGAACCGAACACCGCGACCGAGCTCGAAAAGAACAGCACGGGCGGCCGCCCCGAGCGCAGCGCCTGCGCCCGCAGGCCGTCCAGCAGGGCGCGCGTCGTATCCAGGTTGGATCGCAGCCCCAGATCGAAATCCGCCTCGCATTCGGCCGACACCGCCGACGCGAGATGGAACACCGCGTCGTGCCCGGCCGCCAGCAAGGAGGGCATGCGTTCCAACAGGTCGCCGATGTCCGTCGTGACCCGGGCATCCGTGGCGACATCCGGGTGCGCCGGCGCGACGCGATCGGCCAACGTCAGGCTGGCAATGGGCCGCCCGCGGAAATGCCCCTGCTTCAATAAGGCGCGCGCCAGTTGCGTTCCGAGGAAACCGGCGCCGCCGGTGATCAGTATTTTCATCCCGTTGTCGGTCGCCATGGCGTCAGCTCCCCAGCCCGGCGGCCCGGACATCGCGCAGCCAGCCCAGCCCCGCCCGGGTGCCGGCGGCCGGCCGGTACTCGCAGCCTATCCAGCCGTCGTAGCCGACTTCGTCCAGGACGCGGAACAGATGCGGGAAGTTGACCTCGCCCGCATCCGGCTCGTGCCGGGCCGGCACGCCCGCAATCTGGATATGCCCCACCCGGCCTGTCGGAACATACTGGCGGATGCGCATCTCCAGATCGCCTTCGACGATCTGACAGTGGTAGAGATCCATCTGCACCTTCAGGTTGGCCGCGCCGATCTCTTCGACTACCGCATGCGCGTCGGCCTGGCGATTCAAAAAGTAGCCCGGAATGTCCCGCGTATTGATGGGCTCGATCACGACGTCGCGGCCCGCCCGGGCGGCGGCTTCCGCCGCCCACGCCAGGTTGCGCACGTACGTATCGCGCAAGCGGGCGCGATCCACGCCCTGGGGCGCCAGTCCGGCCATGGCATGCACGCGCGGGCAGGATAGTGCCTGCGCATAGTCCAGCGCCCGTCCGATGCTGTCGCGGAATTCCGCTTCGCGCCCCGGCAGGCACGCCAGCCCGCGTTCGCCGGCATCCTCGCGGCCCGGCGGGGCGTTGAACAGCGCCTGGGTCAATCCGTGCGCGGCCAGGCGCGCGGACAGCTCCCGGGCCGGCCAGGCATAGGGAAACAGGAACTCCACGCCTTTGAAGCCATCCTCGGCGGCGGCCTGGAAACGATCCAGGAAATCGTGTTCGGTGTAGAGCATGCTTAGATTCGCCGCGAACTTGATCATCGTGTCTCCTTACCATTGCGCCGCGAAATGCCGGCGCAGCTCTTCGATGCGGGATTCGGCCAGCGGCTGGGCGCGGCAATCGCCCAACAGCCATAGCCTGGCGGTTTCTTCGAGTTCTTCCAGTACGGCCATCGCGCCGGCCGGTGTTTCATGCCAGACCTGCGGTCCGAGGCGATCGCACATCACAGCGCGCAGTTGGCGGCCCTCGCCCGCATGCCGGGCGACCAAATCGGCGACGATATCCGCCACCGCGGGATCGCCGGGGCGGAGATAAGGCACCAGCGGCACGTGTCCGACCTTCATCACCTGGTACGGTGTCAGCGGCGGCAGGATATCGTCGTCGCGCCATACGCCCCGCAAGGTCAAAGCCACCAGATGGCGCGAATGCGTGTGCAGCACGCAGCCCGCATGGGGTGCCGCCTGGTAGATACGGCGGTGCAGCGCCAGGGTTTTACTGGCGCGGTCGCCGGCGCGCTGGACGCCGTCGTCCCCCACCCAGGCGAGCCGGGCGGGATCCAGGTTGCCAAGGCTGGCGTCGGTGGGTGTGATCAGGAATCCGCCGCCCGCCTGCGCGGAGACGCGCGCGCTGATATTGCCCGTGGTGCCATGCACATAGCCGCGCGCGTACAGGCTGCGGCCGATGCGGCAGATTTCTTCGCGCAGCGTTTTCAGATCGGTGTCCATTGGGTCTCCATGGCGCCGGCCGGCATCCATCCGCATGGGGCGCACTGGGGCCGGACGATCTTATCACCCGCCATCGGCGCCCGCGGGCACTGGCAGGCCCCCACGATGGCCATATCCGGCCGCCAACAATGAAAAAGCGCGGATGAAGAAATCGTCGGCGCCGAAGTTGCCGGACTTCAGCGCCACATGCAGCGCCGGCACGGAAGCATCGGTACCCCGCGCATGGCACCACGGCACCCCCGGATCGATCTGCGCGCCGATCTGCAATTGCGTCAGTCCCAACGCCTGCACGCAGGCACCCGATGTTTCGCCACCCGCCACGACCATCTGCCGCACGCCCGCCTGGACCAGGCCGTGCGCGATACGCGCCAGGGTCTCTTCGACCAGGGCCCCGGCGCGGTCCGCACCCAGGCTTGCCTGCACTTGCCGCACCGCGTCCGGCGGGGCGGAAGAATAGATCAGTACGGGCTCGCGCGCCACGCGCGGACGGGCCCACGCCAGGGCCCGTTCCACTTCGTCCATGGCCGGGTCCGCGCCCTGGAGCAGGCGCGCGGGATCGATCGCCAGGGCCGCGCCGCCGGCATCGATAAAGTGGCGGACCTGGCGCAACGTGGCCTGCGAGCAACTGCCCGAGACGATGGCCCGGGTGCCCACCGGCGGCGGCAGGCGCGCGGCCATGGGCGATGGCCGCAGGCCGAAATTCGCGGGCAAGCCGATCGCCAGCCCGGACCCGCCGGTTACCAGCGGCAGGTCGCGGACGGCTTCACCCAGGCGCAGCAGATCGTCATTGGAGATGGCGTCGACGATGGCCAGCCCGGTGCCGCCATGGCGCAGGTCATCGATACGCGCGTGGATGGCGGATACGCCCGCGGCCACCGTGCGGTAATCGATCAGTCCCACCGGGCGGCTGCTTTGCGCCTGCAGCACGCGCACCAGATTGGCATCGGTCATGGGCGTCAAGGGATGGTCGCGCATGCCGCTTTCGCTCAACAGCGCATCGCCGACGAACAAATACCCCTTGAAGACGGTGCGCTGGTTATCGGGAAATGCCGGGGTGGCGATGGTGAAATCGACGCCCAGCGCGGCCATCAGCGCCTCGGCCACCGGGCCGATATTGCCGCGCGGCGTACTGTCGAAGGTGGAGCAGTACTTGAAATAGATCTGCCCGGCGCCCTGCGCGCGCAGCCATTCGAGCGCGCGCAGCGACTGCGCGACGGCGTCTTCGGGCGGCGTGGTGCGGGACTTCAGCGCCACCACGACGGCCTCCATGCCTTCCATCGCGGGCGCGCCCTCCGGTACGCCGAAAGTCTGCACCGTGCGCATGCCGGCGCGCACCAGGTTATTGGCCAAATCGGTCGCGCCGGTGAAATCGTCGGCGATGCAGCCCAGGCGGATCATGGCTGTGCTCCGGGCAGCTGGATGCCTGGGAATATCTTGATGACGGCGCTGTCGTCTTCCGCCGCGTGGCCGGCGCTCGATGCCTGCATGAACATCTGATGGGCCGTCGCCGACAGCGGCAAGGGAAACTTGCTGGCGCGCGCCATATCCAGCACCAGGCCCAGGTCCTTGACGAAGATGTCCACCGACGACAGCGGCGTGTAGTCCGCCGCCAGGACATGGGCCATGCGGTTCTCGAACATCCAGCTGTTGCCGGCGCTATTCGTGATGACTTCGTACAGCGCTTCGGGATCCACGCCTTCGCGCAGGCCCAGCGCCATGGCCTCGGCGGCCGCGGCGATATGCACGCCGGCAAGCAGCTGGTTGATGATCTTCACCTTGCTGCCCGCGCCGGCGCGATCCCCCAGTTTGTAGACGCGCGCGGCCATGGCGTCGAACAGGTGCTCGCACTTGGCATAGGCCTGCGGCCGCGCCGCGGTCATCATGGTGATCTCGCCGCTGGCCGCGCGCGCCGCCCCGCCGGAAATCGGCGCGTCGACGTACAGCAGGCCCAAGGCCTCCAGGCGCGTTTCCATCGCCGCCGACCAGTTGGGGTCCACGGTTGAACACATGACGAATACCGACCCGGCCGCCATGGCAGCGGCGCAGCCCTGCTCGCCGAACAGCACCGATTCGGTTTGCGCCGCGTTGACGACCACTGAAATCACGGCCTCGCAGTGGCGGGCCAGCGCGGCCGGACTATCGTGCGCCTGGCCGCCTTCGCGGGCAAAAGCCGCCGCCACGTCGGGACGCACATCGTGCACATGCACGTCATGGCCCGCGCGGCGCAGCGAACGCGCCATGCCCGCGCCCATCGCGCCCAGGCCGATGACTCCGACGGACTGTTTTTTCATCGTGGTCTCCTCGTCTTGTATCGCCTTGCGGGGCCGGCGCGGTCGCGTCATCCCACCTGGCGCGGCCGGCTGCGCCCGCCTCCGCGTGCAAACGTAACACAGCACGTCGATCCACGGATGGCTTTGAACAAGACCCCGCATGGCCGACCTTGTCTGCCCTATCGGACAAGCTCGGCCATGCGATACGGCCAGAGACCCGCCGGACGCGGCTGCGTGGAGGATGGTCAGGCAAATGCCTTGCGCTGATCCAAGAGAAATGGCCGATCGATCTGGGCGGCCAATGACTCGATGTCACCGGCGCTCACGTGGGCGTGCGCGAAGTGTTGCTTCCACCCGGAGACGACTTTGCAAACCCGGCGAACCTGCTTCCTCGCCTCGTCTTTGTCGAGGCCGAACAGTTCGCACTCGGATAACGCGTTATCGAGCGTCGAGTCCCCCGCGTCCGCGCCGACTCGCATCTGCTGGAAGCCGAGGGCCTGTCCGGACGGCAGAACGTCGAAAGCGGGAGAGAGTTCGTATTCGCCACTTGGGGTCATCAACAGCACATGGTTTTTCTCATGATCGTCTGTGTTGTCCATCAGGATGTTGAACACCATGCGCCGAAAAATCTCTTGCATCTGCGCGACGTTCCGATTGCCCGCAGTCACCCCGCGCCTGCGCAGCAGCTGGGCGAGTTCCGGATACCCCAGTTCCTGCCTGGCTGCCTTCAGCGCTACATTCGCCGACAGGGCGTGCTTGCGCATGCCGTGTTCCCGATCGAAACGCTTCACGGCGACTGCGTGCCCGTGGCGCACCTTCACCGCTTGCGTAGGCGCAACATGAATGGCGGCGTTTACGGCAAGCGTCATCGTGGCGTGCTCCACCAGCGACATATCATGGAGTTCGCCGGGCTCGTTGAATTTCAATACCCATTGATGACCCTGCAGGTTCAACAGCGCCTTCGGACGCGCGCCTCCCAAGGTGGTACCGGGCGTGATCAGGCGGCGCTTCTGCTCATCCACCGGTTCGCCGTTCATGACCTGGCGCACCAGTTGCTCCATCTCGGCGGCGTCCGCGAGCCCCGGCAACGGGCCGGTGGATCGTGCGATGTATTGATCCGCGGAAACGGACACGCCCAGCGCACCGAAGCGCTCATCGCCCGCGTAGAACAGAAAGTCCAGCACCGAAAGACGGGGTGGCTTGTCCAGAAAGCGGATAAGGCGCTCGCCCCAGCGATCGGGGCGGGCATCGTCGACCGCGCCCGCGGCAGTTTCCTTTTCCCTGGGAGGAAGTTCGGCAGCAATCAGGGGCAGGTCTTCGCTAAGAGGAAAACCCGACTTCAGCCAGGCGGGAGCGTAGGTCAGCGACACGCCCTTTAACGCGCGCACGATACGCAATTCGCCGATCAGGCGCGGCGCATCGGGGTTTGCGAGCCACCACAAGTGGAGCATGTCCCCGGCCTGATAGTTCTTGATATCGAACTCGATCATGGTTCGGCGCCTTCGTCGTGATCGGATGGTCGTGCGACCTCGTACAGGACTGGCCGTTTGCGTATGGACCGGGCCTTGGCTGCGCGTACGGCATCCTCCAGGGCGCCTCGATCGTATTCGGGCGCCGCGAGCTCGACCAGCGCGTCGGATCGACCGACGAGCCACAATGCCGTGGCGTAAACACCCATGGAAACGCTCGGATCGCCCTTCTCCATGCGCATCAGCGTAGGCTCGGAAACGCCGATGCGCTGGGCCCAGGACTTTAATGGCTCGCGACGGCGTTTGCGGGCTATAGCGAGATTCTCTCCGAGCAAGCGCAGGTCCGCCAGCACGCCGGGCGGCATGGAATTGAGGGCGGCAGATCGCTTTGGCATATTTACATTTTAGTAAATTGCCAAAAAAACACAATTTTATGTTTGTTTAGAACGCCAGTCTGTCTATTCACCCATAGCTGGATCGTCCGCGGCGGACGGCTTCAGGCCCAATGCGTGGACGAGCGCGTCGTCACCACCAGCGGATCGTGCATCAATATCGTGGCGAACTGGTGAACCAGCTCGGCCTGCGCCGGCACGCGCTTCATGACAAGGTGCAGCTCGCGAAACGCCCAATGATCGAGCAGGCTTACCGCGCCGACGCGCCCATCGCGCAAGGCAGGTTCCGCCACGCTCATCGGCACCAGGGCCACGCCCACGCCGGCCGACACCAAATGCATCACCGCCGCGAAGTCATGCGCATACACGCGCGCCTTCACCGGCTTGCCGATTTCGGCCGCACGCTCCAACAGGAATTGCGTATTGCTGCTGGCGATGTCGCGGCAAACGAAATCGTTGTCCAGGATATCCTTCAGGCTCGCCCGCGAACGCTGCACCAGCGGATGGGCCGGCGGCGTGACGCATACCAGCCTATCCATGGCATAGAGCTCGCATACCAGGTCCGGGTCGTCGACCTGCCCCGCGAATACGCCGATATCGGCTTCGCCTTCGCGGATATAGCCTGCGATGTCTTCGCTCGCCATCTCCTGGATCTCGACATCGACGCGCGAATTGGCCGCGAGGAATCGCGCCACGCTGGGGATGATGAAACCATGCAGGGCGCTGCTATTGGCCAGCAGCCTTACCTTGCCGTGCAACTCCTGGGCATGCGTGCCCACTTCTTCGTGCATGGCATGCAGGTCCGTGAACAGCACGTCCACATGTTTTGCCATGGCCTCGCCGGCCGGCGTCAGGGTCATTCCGCGCGGGCCCCGCACGAACAAAGGGCAGCCCGCGGTGTATTCGAGGCTTTTCAAGCGATAGCTGGCCAATGACGCCGTCATATTCAGCGTCGCCGCGCCCGCTGCCAGATTGCGGGCCTTGGCCACGGCCTTGAAGAGGCGCAGGTCCTTCAGGTCATAGGCGTAGGGCATCGGTTTCTCCTAACACCGCCCGGAAAGGCGGTCGGTCCCGGTTTGTGGCATTCCCCTAGCGAGCCAGCTGGCTGGCGGGATGCCCCTGTTTGGCTTGCCCCAGAACTGTATTGCACCACCCCGGCTCTTTGCACGCCCCGGGGGCCGTCTCGGGTACCCCCCTTATGGGCGATACGCACCAAGTCAAGGCACATACGCACCATCAGCGTGCCTTTCAGCACCAAGGCCGCTTCGACATGGTGCCGCCCCTCCGGCTGCACCGCCCACGAGGACCGCGCGCCGCGGACCGGTCGATGACGGCCACGCCGCGTTCGCCAACGGCAGAGATCCGGTACCCGCGATCACAAATTGGCACAGGTTTTGCTTTTGGGAAGGATGCCCCTGCGTCATCGCTCCGATGCGCACGTGGCCGCTGCACGAAGCCTTGCCATGCATTCCCGCCGGCACCAGCCGGCTCATCGTTAAGGATCCCGACAACATGAACCGCAGACACGTACTCAAACAATTGACGGCCGCCAGTGTGATGGCAATGACGGGATGGCTGCCGGAGGCCCTGGCCGCCGAAGACACCATCAAGGTCGGCATCCTCCATTCGCTGTCCGGCACGATGGCGATTTCGGAGACCTCGCTGAAAGACGTCGCCCTGATGACGATCGAAGAGATCAACGCGGCCGGCGGCGTCATGGGCAAGAAGCTCGAGCCCGTCGTGGTCGACCCCGCCTCGAACTGGCCGCTCTTCGCCGAAAAGGCGCGCCAGCTGCTGTCGCAGGAAAAAGTCGCCGTGGTGTTCGGCTGCTGGACTTCCGTATCGCGCAAGTCCGTCCTGCCGGTCTTCAAGGAGCTGAACGGCCTGCTGTTCTATCCCGTCCAGTACGAAGGCGAAGAGCTCGAACACAATGTTTTCTACACCGGCGCGGCGCCCAACCAGCAGGCCATTCCCGCGGTGGAATACCTGATGAGCGAAGACGGCGGCGGCGCCAAGCGCTTCGTGCTGCTCGGTACCGACTACGTGTATCCGCGCACCACCAACAAGATCCTGCGTGCCTTCCTGCATTCCAAGGGCGTCAAGGACGACGATATCCAGGAGGTCTACACGCCCTTCGGCCACTCGGACTACCAGACCATCGTTGCCAATATCAAGAAGTTCGCCACCGGTGGCAAGACCGCGGTGATCTCCACGATCAACGGCGATTCGAACGTGCCTTTCTATAAGGAATTGGGCAATGCGGGGCTGAAGGCGACCGACGTACCGGTGGTGGCGTTCTCGGTCGGCGAAGAGGAACTGCGCGGCGTCGATACCAAGCCGCTGGTCGGCCACCTGGCCGCCTGGAACTACTTCGAATCCATCAAGAATCCCGTCAACGCCGAGTTCATCAAGAAGTGGAAGGCCTACGCCAAGGCGAAGAACCTGCCCAATGCCGATACGGTCGTCACCAACGACCCGATGGAAGCCACCTACATCGGCATCCATATGTGGAAGCAGGCCGTCGAACAGGCCAAGACCACCAATGTGGATAAGGTCATCGCGGCCGTGGGCGGCCAGAAGTTCAACGCGCCGGACGGCTACACCATCGAGATGGACAAGACCAACCATCACCTGCACAAGCCCGTGTACATCGGCGAGATCCGCGCCGACGGCCAGTTCAACGTGGTCTGGAAAAGCAAGGGACCGATCCGCGCGCAACCGTGGAGCCCCTACATCCCCGGCAACGAAGGCAAGCAAAACCTGTAAGGAAGGAACCGCATCGCCATGCGCATCGCGCTCATCGCAACCATTCTTCGCCGCCTGCTGGCCGCATGCCTGCTGGCCATGCCCATGGCGGCGGCGCTGGGCGCGGGGCTCGATGCCTCGCTGCTCGCGCCGCTGGCCGGCGACGACACCGACGCCAAGCTTCAGGCGATCCGCCAACTGGGCCAGTCCACCGACCCCGCCGCCGCCGATGTCCTGGCGGCGATGGGCTCGGACCGGCTCTACGCCACCACCGACGGCCGCGTGCTGATCGACACCGGCAAGAGCGCGCTCGACCCGGCCACCGGCCAGAGCCAGCCCATGCCGGCGGATGCGGGCTCCGTCATGATCAATAACCGCCTGCGCCGCGCGATCGAGGGGGCGCTGGCGGAATCGCGCCTGCACGCCGCCGACCCCGCGCAGCGCCTGGCTGCCGCCCAGCGCCTGCAGCAAACGTCGCAGGCCGCCGTCCTGCCGCTGATCGTGGCAGCGCTGGACAAAGAAAAGGACCCGCAGGTGCGCAGCGCGCTGGAAATCGCGCAGGCAAATCTCGAATTGAAAAGTCCGGACGCCAACGTGCGCCGCCATGCCGTCGAGATCCTGGGACGCAGCCTGAACACCGGTTTCATTCCGGTCCTGACCGCGATGACCGGACGCGACGCGCAGGGCAACTACGCAGAACCGGACGCCGGCGTGCGCGACGCGGCCGCGGCCGCCCTGCGCGCCATCGACCGCCACCTTGCCGCCATCGAATGGGCCGGCAATCTTTTCTACGGCATCAGCCTGGGCAGCGTGCTGTTGCTGGCCGCGCTGGGCCTGGCCATTACCTTCGGCCTGATGGGCGTGATCAACATGGCCCACGGCGAACTGCTGATGATCGGCGCCTACGCCACGTTTGCCGTGCAGGGCGCCTTCCGCGCCTGGGCGCCCGCCTGGATGGACTGGTACGTGATCGCCGCCCTGCCCGTCGCCTTTGTCGTGACGGCGTTGGTGGGCATGGCGCTGGAACGCACCGTCATCCGCTGGCTATATGGCCGCCCCCTGGAAACGCTGCTGGCGACCTGGGGCATCAGCCTGATCCTGATGCAGCTGGTGCGTTCGCTGTTCGGCGCCCAGAACGTCGAGGTCAGCAATCCCGGCTGGATGAGCGGCGGCGTCACCGTCATGGGCGGACTGGTGCTGACTTACAACCGCCTGGTGATTGTCGTGTTCTCGCTGCTGGTTCTCTTCTTCGTGTGGCTGCTGCTGAACCACACCCGGCTGGGCCTGTTCGTGCGCGCCATCACGCAGAACCGCCGCATGGCCGACTGCGTTGGCGTGCCCACCGGCCGCATCGATATGCTGGCCTTCGGCCTGGGCTCGGGTATTGCCGGATTGGCGGGCGTCGCCCTGTCCCAGCTGGGCAATGTGGGACCCGACCTGGGCCGCGGCTACATCGTCGATTCCTTCATGGTCGTCGTGCTGGGCGGCGTCGGCCAGCTCGCCGGCACCGTCATCGCCGCCCTGGGCCTGGGCGGACTCAACAAGATCATGGAGCCCTACGCGGGCGCCGTACTGGCCAAGATCGCCATCCTGGTACTGATCGTGCTGTTCGTGCAAAAACGCCCGCAGGGCCTGTTCGCCCCGCGCGGCCGGAGCGTCGAATGAAGATGTCGCCTTCCATGGACCTGGCCGCGATGGCGCGGCCGCCCCTGTATTCCCGGCGCGCCTGGCTGGCCCTGGCGTTGGCCGCGCTGATCCTGGCCCTGCCGCCTTTGCTGAACCTGGCCTTTCCGCCGGGCAGCCCGCTGCACATGTCTTCCTACATGGTGGCGCTGCTGGGCAAGTTCATGTGCTATGCGCTGGCGGCCCTGGCCCTGGACCTGGTCTGGGGCTACGCGGGCATCCTGTCGCTGGGCCACGGCCTGTTCTTTGCGCTGGGCGGCTATGCGCACGGCATGTACCTGATGCGCGCCATCGGCCACGACGGCGTATACAAGAGCGACCTGCCCGACTTCATGGTGTTCCTGAACTGGAAGTCCTATCCCTGGTATTGGTCCTTCACCGAGCATTTCTGGTATGCGGCGCTGCTGGTGGTGCTGGTACCCGGCGTGTTGGCCTTCGTGTTCGGCTACTTCGCCTTCCGTTCCCGCATCAAGGGGGTGTACTTCTCCATCATTACCCAGGCCCTGACCTTCGCGGCGATGCTGCTGTTCTTCCGCAACGACACCGGCTTCGGCGGCAATAACGGCTTTACGGATTTCAAGCGCATCCTTGGCTTCGACATTACCTCGGCCGGCACGCGCGCGGGCCTGTACTGGATCACGCTGCTGGTCCTGGCCGGTTGCCTGGTGGTGGCGCGCGCCGTCACGCAATCCAAGCTGGGCCGGGTATTGACCGCCGTGCGCGACTCGGAAAACCGCCTGCGCTTCCTGGGCTACGAACCGCTGGGATTCAAGCTTTTCGTGTGGACGCTGTCGGCCGTCATGTGCGGCATCGCGGGCGCGCTCTATGTGCCGCAGGTCGGCATCATCAACCCGGGCGAAATGTCCACCGAGAATTCCATCGAGATGGTCATCTGGGTCGCCACCGGCGGGCGCGGCACGCTGATCGGCCCCATCCTGGGCGCCGGCGTGGTCAACGGCTTGAAGACCTGGTTCACCAGCGTGTTTCCCGAGTTCTGGCTGTACGCGCTGGGCCTGATCTTCGTGCTGGTGACGCTGTTCCTGCCGCAGGGCATCGTCGGCCTGGTGCGGCGACTGGCGGCGGCCCGCGGCACGAAGCGCGCGAACCCCGCGGACGAGGCGCCCGGCGGCGACAGGAGGGTTACCGAATGAACGCTGCAACACCGGATCGCGGCCTCGGGGCCGGCGCCGCCACGATGGACAACGATGGCGCCGGCGGCACCGCCAGCTACGGCCGCGTCAATCCCAAAGAGGTCGATACCGCCCACGGCGCCATCCTTTACCTGGACGGCATCACCGTCAGCTTCGACGGCTTCAAGGCGTTGAACAACCTGACGCTGGACATCAGCGTGGGCGAGCTGCGTTGCATCATCGGTCCCAACGGGGCAGGCAAGACCACGATGATGGACGTGATCACCGGCAAGACGCGCCCGACTTCGGGTTCCGCTTACTTCGGCCAGAACATCGACCTGACGACCTTGAACGAGGCGCAGATCGCGCATGCCGGCATCGGCCGCAAGTTCCAGCGGCCCACGGTGTTCGAGAACCATACCGTGTTCGAGAACCTGGAACTGGCGATGAAGACCGACAAGCGCGTACGGCCCACGCTGTTCGCCCGCCTGGACAGCGCGCAAGCCGACCGCATCGCCGAAACGCTGGCCCTGATCCGGCTGTCGGCGCAGGCATACCGGCCCGCCGGGCTGCTGTCGCATGGCCAGAAGCAATGGCTGGAGATCGGCATGCTGCTGATGCAGGAGCCGCGTTTGCTGCTGCTGGACGAGCCGGTGGCAGGCATGACCGACGCGGAGACGGAACGCACCGGCGAACTGCTGAACGAACTGCGCGGCCACCATTCGCTGATGGTGGTGGAGCACGATATGGATTTCGTCACCCGCATCGCCGGCGGCGGCAAGGTCACCGTGCTGCATGAAGGCTCGGTGCTGGCCGAAGGCACCATGGCGGACGTGCAGTCCGATCCACGCGTCATCGAAGTCTATCTGGGCCGCTAGAGATGAAACCCACCCTGAAGAGGCCCACCCCCGAAGCGCTGCGCGCTTCCCCCTCGAGGGGGCGACGCCAGAGGACCGGAAGAAAGGCCCCCCCCCAAGCGCTGCGCGCTTCCCCCTCAAGGGGGCGACGCCGGCGGACCGGCAAAGCCGGCTCCGCGGCGTCTCCGATCTGGCTACATCCGTTTGATGCGTGGGGGCGCGCTCGCGGGATCATGGAAAACTGACATGCTCGATGTACAAGCCATCAACCAATACTACGGCGGCAGCCACACGCTGCGCGGCGTCTCGCTGGACGTGAAGCAGGGCGAATGCCTGGCCCTGCTGGGACGCAACGGCGTGGGCAAGACCACGCTGCTGAAATGCCTGATGGGCGTGCTGCCGCTGGCCAGCGGCAAGGTGCTGTTCGACGGCCAGGATATCTCGCGGATGCCGCCGCACCGGCGCGCGGCGATGGGCATGGCCTACGTGCCGCAGGGACGCGATATCTTCGCCCGTTTGACCGTGGAGGAAAACATCGTGATGGGCATGGCGGCGTTTCCGGGATCGAAGGCGCGGCGCATCAAGGACGAAATCTACGAACTATTCCCCGTCCTGAAGACCATGCTGGCGCGCCGCGGCGGCGACCTGTCCGGCGGCCAGCAACAGCAGCTGGCGATCGCCCGCGCGCTGGTGGCCGAACCGCGCCTGATCATTTTCGACGAGCCGACCGAAGGCATCCAGCCTTCGATCATCAAGGACATCGGCCGCGTCATCCGCCTGCTGCGCGAACGCGGCAATATCGGCATCCTGCTCTGCGAACAGTACTTCGACTTCGCCCATGAACTGGCGGACCGCTTCGTCGTCATGTCGCGCGGCGAAGTCGTGGCCCGCGGCGAACAGGCGGCCATGGGCGACGCGGAAGTGCGGCGGCACCTGTCGGTCTAGGACCGCCCGCGGCTTCGCAGCCCGGATGCGCCGTCTGCTTACCAGCTCACGCCCAGGCCGGTCCCGTAGGTCGATTCGGTCATGCTTTGGCGCGTGCCGCTGACCTGGTCGCGCGCGTACTTCACGTACAGGGACAGCGTCTTGTTGATGTTGTAGCGCAGCCCGACCTCGCCGTTCATCCCGAACCCGGCGGCCCCCAGGGCCCGATATACCTCGCCCATCGTGTACACCTGGAACTGCTTGCCGCTCAGGTAGCGCGAATAGTTCCATCGCAGGCCGGCCGCGTAAAAACCCTCGTGGCCGCCGTCGCTGTAGCCGTATTCCATGCGTCCCGCCAGGGCGGACAGCGAGAACGCCCCCAGTTCGTCGTCCCAGAACTGATAGCCCGGGCCGGTGCCGTAGGCAGTCTGTCGGCTGACGTCTTCGACGAAGTCGCGCTTGTAGCGCAGACGTCCCTGCCAGAACGCCTTGGCGCTGAGGAAACGGTCCAGCGTGTAGTCGCCGCCGTAGTTGTCGGCGCCGATGTCGTCGCCGTCCTTGCTGCGGTGGTAGCCGGCGGTCAGGATGTTGCGCCACAGGCCCCGCCGCGCATCCACGGAAAAGTCGGCCGCATAGTCCTGGGAATTCACGGAGGCCGTCTTCTGGTTCACGGAAAGGTCCAGCTTGCCCTTGACCGCCGTCTCGCCCCAAAGGGGTTTGGGCACGGTCATGCTGTCCAGCGAGGATAAGGACACGCCGGTCTTCACATCGCTTTCGCCATCGGGGCTGCGCTCCACGCCGTCGACAACGACCTTGCCGGTATCGGCGCGCACCAGCTTGGCGTAATAGTCGTGCTGCACCGCCTTGTCGCGGATGACCAGCGCTTTGTCGCTCTGCAGGGTCTTTACGTGTTTGAACTGCAGGCGCACATCGCCGCCGTAAGGCGTATTCACCAGCAGGATGCCGTTGTCCAGGGACAGTATCTCGCCCGTTATGCGGTCGCCGTTGTCCATCCAGACCGTGCCCGCCTGGGCGCAGGCCGCGAACAGGGCCAACCATGAGAGCAGGAAAAATCGGCAAATACGGCGATGCGCCGCCGTGCAAGCGTGTTTCGGCATGGGCGTGAAGGAAGGAGTTGACCAGGAGCGGCGAGCCGCGCGCCGGCTTCGCCATCGACCGAGTCCTCATCCTAGAGATTTCACGCGATTGGATGTAACGATAGGCTGAGCAGGTAAGCGGGCGTAGCGCGACGGACGAGTATCCCCAGGCGCCGCCGGCGGGACCTGATGCGTCTTGTAGCGACACCGCCGCCACGCCAAGGGGCCCGCATCCTCCCCGCCCGGGCCGCCCGAAAGCGGGCATTTTGGTTTCATGTATAATCTCGTTCCTGCTGACGACCGCGGCCTGGTGCCGCGGTAAAAATTTGGCTCAGGCAAATCTTGCTAATGCCATCGTCATGCGGCGACGCGGGAATAGCTCAGTTGGTAGAGCGCAACCTTGCCAAGGTTGAGGTCGCGAGTTCGAGACTCGTTTCCCGCTCCAGAATTTCCTCGACAGGGTTCCGGTAATGTCCATGGAAGCCTGCAAGGCGTTGCTTGAAGGGGCGGAATCGCAAGATTCGCCCCTTTCTTCATTTCGCTGACGTCTCCTGAATCCCCCGCCGGCCACACTTTTCGGTCCACGCTTCCGTCCGGAAATTGGATGGCCCGGATTCCGCATCCGACCTCCCGATTGCCATTCCATCCACCGCGCATCTGCAAGCCTGCTATGCAAGGATTGCGGTGCGCCCGCGGAGAACAGTGTCTAGACTGCTCCGATTCAGCAATCGACGGAGACTCTCACCAATGGACGCAACAGCCCCCGCCACCTCCGCCCCCACCTTCACCGCCGCTCAGGTTCTGGTCGATGCCTTACTCCTGCACGGCGTCGATCGCGTTTTCTGTGTACCGGGCGAGAGCTATCTGGCCGTGCTGGATGCCTTGTACGACGCCCGCGAGGCCATAGACCTGGTGGTGACCAAACACGAGGGCGGAGCATCCAACATGGCCGAGGCCGACGGCAAGATGACCGGCCGTCCAGGCGTATGCATGGTGACGCGAGGACCCGGCGCCACGCACGCCAGTAACGGTGTGCACACCGCGCAGCAGGATTCGACCCCCATGCTGCTGTTCATCGGCCAGATCGCGCGCCACCAAGTGGGCCGGGATGTTTTCCAGGAGGTGGACTACCAGGCCATGTTCGGCAAGATTGCCAAATGGACGGTGGAAGTCACGGACGCCTCGCGCATGGCCGAGATCGTGGCGCGGGCCTTCCATACTGCGGTAACGGGCCGCCCCGGCCCGGTGGTAATTTCGCTGCCGGAAGACATGCTGACCGAATTGACCGACAAGGCAGCCTTTCGCGCCGCGACGCTGCCGCTTGCCTCGCCGCCGGCCGATGCCTTGCAGCAGGTGGCGCAGGCGCTATCCGGCGCCCGGCGCCCCATCGTGGTTGCAGGCGGTGGCGGATGGGACGCCGACGCATCGGCGGCGCTCGCCAGTTTCGCCCAGGCCTGGAATCTTCCGGTGGCTTGCAGCTTCCGCCGGCAGGACGCATTCGACAATCGGCTACCGCAGTATGTGGGCCATATGGGCCTGGGCGCGAGCCCGGCGCTCAAGCAGATGATATTGGACGCGGACGTGATCCTTGCCCTTGGCGCCCGGCTGACCGATACGGCCACCGGCGACTACACCCTCATCGAGGCGCCGGTGCCGAAGCAACGCCTGCTGCACGTGTACCCGGAGGCTGCCGAGATCGGCCGCGTATTCCGTCCGGAGGTGGGCATTGCCGCCCCCGTGGCCGCCGCCGCCCCGGCTTTGGCCGCAATGCCTGCGCCGGCCCAGCGAGCCTGGGATGGCTGGACGGCCAGCGGCCGGGCCGCGCAGCAGGCCTTTATCCAGCCGCCTGCCCGCGCCGCCGAGGCCTCGGGCGTGGACATGGCCGCCGTCATAAGGTATTTGGATGGCACCCTGCGCGACGACGCCATTCTTACCAATGGCGCAGGCAATTACACCGTGTGGCTGCACCGTTTCCGCCAGTACCGTGAATCGCGCACCGAACTGGCGCCGGTCTGCGGCGCGATGGGCTATGGCCTGCCCGCGGCGGTGGCCGCTTCACTGCGCTATCGCGACCGCGAGGTGGTTTGCTTCGCGGGCGATGGCTGCTTTCTGATGTACCCGCAGGAGCTGGCCACCGCCGCCGAGCATGGCGGGCGGTTTGTGACTATCGTTGTGAATAACGGCATGTACGGCACGATCCGCATGCACCAGGAGAATCATTTCCCGGGCCGCGTGAGCGGCACCCGACTGCGGGGGCCGGACTATGTGGGCTTGGCCCGCGCCTTTGGCGGCTATGCCGAGCGCGTTGAGCGCACCGAGGACTTCGCCGCCGCTTTTACCCGCGCGCGCGCGCACGAGGGGCTGGCCTTGCTGGAGCTGATGACCGACCCGAAGCAACTAACGCCGGCTCAACGGCTGGATTGAAGCCACCAGAGCCCATCGGCCCGCCGACTTGGGTAGCCACATATTCGACGCCGGGCCACCGGCCCTTTTTCACCAGATCCGCCACCGTGGCGCGCAGCACGTCCGTTACCTGCGCAAGCCCGGTGGTCGGCGTGCGGTTGCGAGCAGTGGCCAGGGCGATGCTGCGCAACGCGCCCTTGCCCGCCAATGGCGCGGCCTGCAACCGACCTTGGCCTACTTCGTCATGCACGGCGGCCAGGGGCAGTAGCGTGCAACCGAATCCGGCCTGCACCAGGCGGAGCGTGTTGAGATTGGAGCCATCGCACTCCATGACCACGTTCAAGCGCAGGCCCGCCTGGCGCGCCCAATCCTCCGCCAAGGCGCGCAGCCCGTGGGCAGTGCTGGGCAGGATGAGCGGCAGTCCCGCGAACGCCTCCACGGGCAGGGGGGAAGCGGGCATGGTGTGCCCCGCCGGCATGACGCAGTACAGCGGCTCTTGCAATAAAAGGTCGTAGTCGACAATCTGGCTTCGGCTGGGCACATAGAACATAGCGACGTCTATTTGACCGCCTTGCAGCCAATTCATGATTTCGTGGCCAAAACCTTCGCGCAGTTGTAGCTGGATGCGTGGAAACCGTGCGCGCAGCGCCCGGGCCAATGGAACGAAACACATGTGCGCGATAGTGGGCATCACCGCCAAAACGATACGTGCAGGCCCGGCGCCACCCAGATCGGCGGCGATATCTTGTGCGCGCCGCAGCGCTTCGCCCAATTGGTGCGCTTCCTTCAGCAATACCGCGCCGGCGTCCGTCAGCGCCATGCCGCGGCCGCTTCGATGGAATAGGCGTATGCCCACCTCATCCTCCAGGCGCCCAATGTGGCGAGTGAGCGTGGAAGGCTCCATGCCCAACTCGCCTGCGGCGCGAGAGATGCTGCCGCTCTGGGCTACGGCCGCGAAGTACTGAAGCGTGTTGGCGTCTACCATGGCAGGATTGCTTAGAAGGCGGTTCGAGGCTGCGAGCGGGCTGCGGTTTATGGCGCGGCAAGGCGCCGCGCCGCATTACGGATATGCGCCAGGACAGCCTCTTGCGCCGCTTGCGGTTGCTGTGCGGCAATGGCTCGGTAGATGGCCGCATGTTCTTCCTGCGCCTGGTTCGACAGGCTGGGCCGGCTTGCGCTATTGGCCCGGGCGGTGGCGATCGCCACGCTATAGAACTGGCGCAGATAAGCCATGAAGGCGCGGTAGTGATCGTTGCCCGTGGCTTCGGCAATGGTCTGGTGAAAGGCAAGGTCGGCTTCGTTGCCGCTGGTGCCGCTTTGTATGGCTTGCCCCATCTGGGCCAGGTAGTCCGCCAGGCGCGCCAGCTGTGCCGGCGTGCGCCGCTCCGCCGCCAGCGCGGCAGCCATGCCCTCTACGCCCAACCGCAATTCGGCCAGTTGGGCGATGCCGTTCTGCGAGCTGGCCAGCGACGCGTCGAATCGGAACGGCGTGCGCAATGATTGCCGCAATACGAACGAGCCGCGGCCCTGCTGGGCATCGATCACGCCATCGGCACGAAGGCGCGCCACCGCCTCACGCAGCATGGTACGGCTGACCTTGTAATGCACGCAGAGCTCAGCCTCTGGGGGCAAGCGGCTACCCACGGGCCATATCCCCTGGGCAATGTCGTTCGAAATCGCCTGGCACAGGCGGTCGGGCCCGGAGAGCGCAGGCCCTGCGGACCGCCCTTCGGGAAGGTATTTCTCAATGGCCGGTGAGCTGGGCATATGTCATTGTGCCAAAAATATTTGTATGATGTTATCAATTTCCGCACACAAGGGGAATATCCGCATGTCCTTGACCACCTGTACCTCCGCCGGCCGCGCCGCCACGCTGCTGCCGGAACTCCGCGCCCTTCTCGGCGAGGCCGGGATGCTGACTGAACCGGCCGACTGCGCGCCTTTTTGTACCGATTGGCGCGGTCTTTACACCGGCCGTACGCCGGCGGTGCTGCGTCCCGCCGACACCGGGCAGGTGGCCGCCGTGGTGCGCCTATGCCATGCCCATGGCGTGGCCGTGGTGCCGCAGGGAGGCAACACGAGCATGGTGGGCGGCGCCGCGCCATCCGAACAGGCTGACCAGTTCGTACTGACCCTGGGCCGCATGAACCGCGTGCGCAGCGTGGACACCGTGGACATGACCATGGATGTGGATGCGGGCGTCACCCTGGCCGCGGTGCAGCAGGCGGCCACGGATGCGGGCGCGCTGTTTCCCCTTTCCATCGGCTCCGAAGGCACCGCGCAGATCGGCGGCGTGCTTTCCACCAACGCCGGCGGCAATAACACCGTGCGCTATGGCAACGCGCGCGACCAGGTCCTTGGCCTGGAAGTCGTCATGGCCGACGGCACCGTCTGGAATGGCATGCGACGCCTGCGCAAGGACAATACCGGTTATTGCCTGCGCCATTTGTTCATGGGCAGCGAGGGAACGCTGGGCATCATTACCGGCGCCGTGCTGAAACTCGCGCCACGTCCCCAGGTATATGAAGTGGCTTTCTGCGCCCTGCCTTCGGTGGAGGCCGTCATCGAGCTGTTTCAGCGTTTCCAGCGCCACGATGCCTCCGCGGTGCAAGCCTTCGAATATATGTCCGCCCCTGGACTGGAGTTGGTGCTGCAGCGCATTCCCGGCACGGCGCGCCCGCTCGGCACGGCCCAAAGCGCCTACAGGCACTATGTGCTGATCGATCTGGGCACGTCGCGGCCTGGCGCCGATCTGCGTGGAGAAGCCGAACGATTGCTGGAGCAGGCCATGGAAGACGGCGTGGTGGAGGACGCCGTACTGTCGCAGAACGTGGCACAGAGCCGCGCCCTTTGGAAGCTGCGCGAGGAACACTCCGAATCGCAGCGGCTGGCCGGCGCCTCGGTGAAGAACGATGTATCGGTGCCGGTATCCCGCATCCCCGCCTTCATTGCGCGCGCCACCGAGGTGTGCGAGGCGCTGGTTCCAGGCGTGCGCGCCATGCCGTTTGGCCATATCGGCGACGGCAATATCCATTTCAACCTGGTACAACCCGAGGGGGCAGACCGGGCCGCTTTCCTGGCGCAGGCCGATGCTCTCATGCACGCAGTGGACGACGTCGTGGAATCGCTGGGGGGCAGCTTCTCCGCCGAACATGGCATCGGTCGCCTCAAAACGGGGCTGATGGAACAACGCCGCGGCGGCGCCGAGCTGGAGGCCATGCGGCGGATCAAGCACGCACTGGACCCGCTCGGCCTGCTGAATCCGGGGAAAATCCTGGCTAAGAACTGAGCCGCGATCGATGGGGGCCTCGGATATGCTCGCGCGGCACGTATAAGAGGAGACCCTTCTTGGACATAAACAAGCTTGAGCTATTCCTGCGGATTTGCGATCTTGGCAGCCTGAGCAAGGCGGCAGTAGCCATGCAATTGCCGCCTTCGGTGATCAGCAGGCAACTGGCCACGCTGGAGCGCGAGTGGAATGGAGCGCTTTTTTTCCGTACTGGCCGGGGCATGGCCCCAACCGAATTGGGCCTGAGGCTGCTTCCGCGCATCAAGGCGACAGTGAGTGCCTATCACCAATTGCAAAAAGAGGTCCTCGAACAAGACGGCATGCTGCGCGGCGAAGTCCGAATCGGCCTGGTGCCCTCCATTGCGCAAGCGGCGGCTGCCAGCATTTACCGCGAGATCAAAAAAAAGCACCCCGGCATTACGCTGCACATCATGGAGGGGGTTAGCGCGCAGCTGGACTATTGGCGCATGCGCGGCGAAGTCGATCTCACGGTGTTGTTCAGGTCCATCCGAGCCAACCTTCATGGCGAGGATCGTCTTCTGGAGGTCGAGACCTATCTTGTCGGCCCAGGCGATGATGCGCTGACTTCGTCGGCAAGTGTCGATTTTCAAGCGCTGGCGGGCCTCCCCTTGGTGCTGGCGGCAAGACCCAACGGGCTCAGGGAAGACGTGGAGGCCGAGGCCAGGAACCAGGGTATCCCCTTGAATATCGTGGTGGAAACCAGTTCGTTGACGGTCCAGTGCGAACTTGCGGAGCAAGGCGACGCCTATACGATCATGACCGGTCAAGCCGCAGCACGCTGCATCGGCCCGCGATTGCACGCCTCGCGCATCGTTTCGCCCACGATACATCGGTGCATTGCGCTGGGCATGCGCTCGGATATACCTATCAGCGCCGCGGTTAAATTCGCCGCCAGCACCACGCGCAACGTGGTCAAACAGGCGTACTGACCGGATGCTCCGCCAGGGCATGAGGGCGGCGCAAACAAGAAGCTCGTGTTTGGGATTTCGCAAAACCGCAAAGCTGAATTCCGGCGACGAGACTGGCTGGGCTGATTTTTCATAATTAGACTTTCCCCGAATGTCCAATAACAGGGAAAGTGTGATGTCGAATGTCAACGTGCAACCGGTCGGATTCGCTCTGGGAGCGAAGGTCGCCGGGGTTGATCTGTCCAAGGCGTTATCGCAAGCGGATCTCGAGGCCATCAAAGCGGCCTGGATCAAGCATCAGGTGCTGGTGTTCCCGGGTCAAACGATGGATCCGAAATCCCTGATTGAATTCACCAGGCATTTCGGTGAACTGGACAACTACGAAACCCAGCCATTCAATCGCCATCCGGAGCATGACGAGGTCATGCTGCTGTCCAACAAGCCCATAAAGGGCAAGATTCCGGCAGGCGCCAACAATGGCCAGAACTGGCACACGGATCTTTCCTATACCGTAAGGCCCGCCAAGGCGACGCTGGTTTACTGCGTCGAAAAGCCGTCGGTGGGTGGCGACACGATGTTCGCCAATATGTACATGGCCTACGAGACGCTCTCGCCCAAACTGCGGGAGTTCCTGGATGGAATCGAGGCGGTGAATGATGTGAGCCTGATCTCGAGTCGCCGCGATCCTGCGATCATGGAGGCATTCAAGCGGCTCAATCCCCCTGTGGTGCATCCGGCTGTGCGCGTGCACCCCGAGTCCCAGCGCAGGGCGCTGTATGTTAACGATCGTGTCCGCACTTTTGTCGGCCTGACGGAAGCCGAAAGCAAGCCCATCATCCAGTTTCTTTGCGCCCATTCGGCGCAGCCCCGCTTCGTCTATCGCCATCAATGGAGCGTGGGTGACCTGGTGATGTGGGACAACCGATGCCTCACGCATTTGGCTGTTGGAGATTACGACCCGGGCGAATACCGCCACATGATCCGCACGTCGACGATGGGCGACTATGTGGGGCGGTATGAGAATCCCGAAGCGGCGGTCAGCAAGCCGGAGGGGGCTTCTGACGAAATGTTGAAGCAGTTGTCTACCTTGCAAGATTAGGCGTCTTGCACTTGGTTCAGAAATTACCGGATCTGGGACTTATGAAAATAACTACACGTAGAGACATGTTGAAGGCGGTCCTTTCCATCGGGCTGACGGCTGGCGCTTCGGCTTTTGCAAGGGCAGGCGAGCCACCGATCAAGATCGTCGTGGGATTCCCGCCGGGCGGCACGACAGATGTCGTGGCCCGCTTGCTTGCGGCCGAAATGAGCAAACAGCTTGGGCGCAACGTGATTGTCGAAAATCGGCCCGGCGCAAGCGGAAATATCGGCACCCAGACCGTGGCGAAAAGCCCGACGGATGGCAACACGCTGCTGCTGGTGCCCAGCAGCCATGCAACCAATGCCAGCCTTTACAAGGACCTGCCCTTTGACACCCAGCGCGACTTTGCGGCGATCGGCATGGTCGCATCGACGCCTTACGTTCTGGTCGTGCATCCTGACCTACCCGCAAAGAACATTGCGGAATTTATATCCATGCTTAAGGCCAAACCCGGCCAATATATGTATGCGACGGCAAGCCCCGGAACCGGTCAGCACTTGGCGGCCGAGCTGTTCAAGAGCATGGCCTCGGTCGACATGGCCCAGGTACCCTACAAAGGCAGCTCGGCGGCATTCCCGGATCTGGTCGCGGGGCGTACCCCGATCATGTTCGACAACGTGGCTTTGATGGTGCCGCACATCAAGGCGGGAACCCTGCGTCCATTGGGTATCACGAGTACGACCCGTTCACCCTTGTTGCCCGATGTGCCTTCCATATCGGAAACCTTGCCCGGGTATGAGGTTCTGGGGTGGTTCGCACTGCTGGGGCCAGCCGGGATGAAACCGGAGACCGTCAAGACGCTCAACGATGGTCTGAACGCGGCTATCGCCACTGCGGACTTCAAGAAAGCCATATCTGACCTGGGTGGCGAGGTCATGCGCGGCACGCCGGCGAGCGCCGACGATTACATCCGCAAAGAGATTTCGCGCTGGGCTGATGTGATCCATAAGGCCCACATCTCGCTCAACTGAGTCCCAGCCTTCATCGCGCCAGTCGTGGTTGCGGCACGGCCGGGGCGGCGGCGCTCCGGTGGCGCCTCCGCCCCGGCCTATGGTTTTCCCCAGAAATTATTGCTATGTGAGAAAACCCCGGAATCCCGTTTGACCGTCTTTTCAGCACGCGCCTAGGATGCATTCACAGCAGGCGAACGGCTGACGGTCATCCAGGCATGCACATGCGGACAAGCCAGCCTCCCTCCCAAACTATCCAAGTCCCGGAGCCGGCACATGGCGGAAGCGCTTCTGATCGACCAGGTCACGGATGTGACGCATGGCATGTACCAACCTTACGGCTGGCATCACTGGCCGGCTTTCCCCTGGATGAGCTATCAATTCCGCCGCGCCCTGGGCGAGACCCAGGAGGGCGGCGGCGCGGTGTCCGAATGCTTCCTCGCCGCCAGCCGCATGATTCCCGGGGACCGGGAAAGCTGGCACCGGGAATGGAAGCGGATCGCGGATTTCAACCAGGCCCGCGGCGACGAGGCGGCCCGCAAGGGGCACATCCGCACCGCGATGAACTGCTGGCTGCGCGCGGCCAACTACTATCGCCACACCGAATTCTGGCTCGACTACTCTGACCCGCGCCGGCTCGCCGCCTTCACCGACATGGAGGAATGCTCGCGCAAGTTCATCGAGAACCTCAACCCCGCCGGCGAGGTACTGCAGATTCCCTACGAAAACGGCAAGCCGCTGTACGCCTATTTCGTGCGCGCGCCGTTCGACAACGGCAGGCAGCCCGTCCTGATCTGCATGGGCGGATTGGACTCGATCAAGGACGAGATGTGGTTCATGCAGGCGCACGGCGCCCTGCAGCGGGGCATTTCCGTTCTTATGATCGACGGCCCCGGCCAGGGCGGCACGCTGCGCCGCCACAAGATCCCCACCCGGCCGGACTACGAAGTACCGATCGGCAAGTGCATCGACTACCTGCTGACACGCCAGGATATCGACCCCGCCCGGATCGCCGTCTGCGGCTCCTCCCTGGGCGGGTACTACGCCGCGCGCGCCGGTAGCTACGAACCGCGCCTGGCCGCGGCGATCTCGCACGGCGCGATCTGGTCGATATCGGAACTGTGGGCCAACGCCGGGGAAGATCATGGCCTTGCCGATCACATCAAGACTGTGTTCGGTGCCGGCTCGATGAAGGAGGCGCTGGAAAAAGCCCGCCCATTCACGCTCGAAGGCCATCTCGATCACATGCGGTGCCCCTATCTGATCGTGCACGGCGGCCACGACGTCCTGGGTGTGGCCTCGGCGCGCAAGGTCGCCGATTACGCGCAGTCCAAGGGTGTCGATGTGACGCTGCGCTTCGTGACGGAAGATGAGACCGGCGCGGACCACTGCCAGCACGACAACCCGACTATCGGGCAGGAACTGATGATCGACTGGCTCGCCGACGTTTTCGGCATCGACGAGCGCGAGCTTCGCAAGACCGGGATGAATCCACTGATCTAAGGGCGCCGACGTGAAGCCCGTCATCGGGCGCACGACAATCGATCGGCTCACCACGGCGCGGACACCGCGCCGAAGCTCCGCTTCCAAGGGGAAACCATCGTGCAAAACCGCCACACCGCCCTGGCAATGTTTCTTATTTTGCTTGTGTCCTACGTGCTGAACGCCGTTGACCGGACCTTGTTCTCGGTCCTGGCGATCGAAGTGCGCAACGCGATGAATCTGTCGTTGCCGCAAGTCGGCCTCGCCTCGACGGTATTCACGCTGGGCATGGGCCTGGCCGCGATCCCGACCGGCCATCTGCTAAGCATCCGCTCGCGCAAATCGGTCGTGCTGTTGGGCCTGTTCGTCTTTTCCGTGGCAACGCTGCTGACCGCTTACGCGCAGGGCCTGCCGGATCTTCTGATCTACCGCTTCGTATCCGGCCTGGGCGAAGCCATGCAGGCGACGGCGATCATCGCCATCGGCGCCAGCTATTTCCACAAGAACCGTGCGCTGGTGACAGGCTCGGTGTCGTTCGCCTACGGCATCGGTGCCTTCCTGGGCCCCACGACCACCGCCGCGCTCTTGAACGCGTTCGATTGGAAGAAGCCGTTCGTGGTCTTCGGCCTGGTGGGCGCGGGGGCAATGGTGCTGGTCTGGCTGTGGATCAAGCCATGGTTCAGCGAAAGCCGGGACAACGAAGCGGCGGCGAACGTCGCGGGCACTGGCGGCGCGCAACTGGGGAACGAAACGATCTGGAACCCGACGTCCGTCACATTGGGCATCGCATCGATCTGCGCCGGCGTTGCAGTCTACGGCTTTTCCGGCCTATACCCGACCTACCTGCGCAACGAACTCGGCTTCACGCCGGCGCAGGCCGCCTATGTGATGAGCGCCATCGGCATCGGTGGCTTCGCCGCTCCGCTCAGCGGTTGGCTGGGCGATCGTCTCGGCTATCACAAGGTGCTTTTCCTGGCGCTTCCGCTCGTGGCGCTGGCGGGCGGGATATCCTTCACGGAGCTGAGCCGGTCGGTGTTCCTGCATGCCCTGGCCGCCGGTGTCTTCGGCGTGTCGGTCCTTAGCCTGCTGTACTCGAACCTGTCCGCCATCATCATCGAATCGATGAGCCCCTCCAAGACCGCGCAAGGCTCCGGCCTGTTCATCGCCAGCTACTACATTCCCGCGGCGTTCGCGGGCTACCTGCTGGCGGAACTGAAGGAACTTCTGGGCTGGACGGTCGCCGGCATTGTGCAGACGTCCGGCTTTGCCATACTTTCCGTGATCCTGATTCTGATCGCGACCACGATGCGCCGCAAAGCCGCGCTGTCGACCCCGGATGTCGATCTCGACGCTCACAGGCTTAAAGCCTAGGCAGCCCTTCACCCAAAGGAGTCCCGCAATGGCAGGAAACAACGCGCACACGCCTTCCATGGCATCCCCGGACGAGGCCGGAAGAATCGTCGGCGTCATGCCCGGAGGCGGCACGGTTCCGTTACGGCTGCCGGCCGGTGCCTTGGACTATCTCGACCGCAACCCGTACATCTCGAATATGGAGGTCATCGACTTTTTCCCGTCGATCAAGCTGACGATCTTCGGGGATGAGCACTCCTGCATGTGGGCGAAGGGCAAGCGCCGACTCATCGCCTTCCAGGGCGGTTGGGTGGATATCACGGATCCCAGGCGGGCGACGGTAATTCCCGAACCGGACCTCGCCACGTTCCAAAGCTGCGTGTACAACACCAGGCTGCGGAAATGGATCCGCGTCGTCGCGCACCAGATGCCGCTGACCCCGGGGACGATGCAGTATCCGCGCGGCAAATATCACGAGGAATACGCGAAGAAGGCAATCGGCGATCCCGGCTTTCGCGGCATCAAGACGTACGACGTCACCAACCCCGAGAAGCCCGTGCTGCTGAACGAATTCGAAACCGGGAAAACCGGCCACGGGGTGCACCTGCCCTTCTATGACGGCGGCCGGTACGCCTACCTGGCCTGCGGCTGGGACGACCAGCTGCGCATGGAAAGCACGGAACGCGTCTACAGCAACGGCCTGATGATCGTCGATATGTCCGATCCCGCCAATGTGAAGGAGGTTTCTCGCTGGTGGGCGCCGGGCCAGAGGCTCGACGAGGAAGCCTACTATCGCGCGACCTATCCCTTTGCCGGCGATCGATGCTCGTGGACCTGCAACCGCACGCCATGCATCGTGCCCGTCAGGGTCGAGGACGGAGGCACGGTCGGCTATGGCGGCTGGGGCCACTTCGGCATGTATGTTCACGACCTGTCCGACATCCGCAACCCCAAGGTGTATGGCAAGGTGACGCATCCGCTCGAGGCCATCGGCGGGATTCCTTACCATCATGTGGTGCCCGTGACCGCGGACCCGCAACGCTATCCGCGGTTGCAGAATCTGGTTATCGCGATACCCGAAGCACTGGAATCCGACTGCCGCGAGCCGTTTCACACGAGCTACGTCGTGGACGTCAAAGACCCGGCGAACCCGCGCATCGTCGGCCTCTTCCCCCGTCCGCTGCCGCACCCGGACGCGCCGTACAAGGATTTCGCCATGGCGCGGGGCCGGTTCAGCTCGCGCGTCATGCAGCACTGGATCGCCCCGGGACAATCCCGCCCCGACATCGTGGCCCTGTCGTATCTGAATGCCGGACTGCGCGTTTTCGATATTTCGGATCCGACCGCGCCGAAAGAGGTGGCCTACTTCGTTCCGCCGCGCGACGGCGATATCGACGACTACATGAGCTGGCGCCGCGGCACGTCGGAAGCCGTCTTCATCGAATGGGACCGCAAGCTGATCTGGCTATCCACGCATGCGGGTCTCTATTGCCTGTCCGCGCCGTTCCTGGGCACACCGGTGCTGGAGCCCATGGCCGTCAGCGCATGGTCGGTCCCCCACGTCAACGCCGGCTGGGAACGATAAGGCCATCCTTATGCTGATCGATATCCATAGCCATGTCATTCCCGACCGCATCGTCGCGGCGATGGCGGCCGACCCCGACCGGTTCCAGGCCCGGATCGCCGGGGAAGGCGCCGCGCGCAAGGTCATTCACGACCAGGGGTACGCCTACCCGCTGTTCGATGAATTCCATAAGGTAGAGGCCAAGATCGAGGCCATGGACCGCAAGGGCGTCGATATCTCCGTGATCTCGCCGGCGCCGCCGATGTTCTATTACTGGGCCGATGCCAACCTGGCGCTGGAGGTCGCCAGCCTGGTCAACGACGGCGTTGCCGACATGGTCGGCGACAAGCCGGAACGGCTCCGTGGCATGGCGACCGTCCCGATGCAACACCCCGATGCCGCGGTGACCGAATTGGAACGCGCGGTGCGGGAGTACGGCTTCAAGGCGGTTGAAATCGGCACTTCCATCGAGGGCGCGCAGCTATCCGAAGAACGCTTTCGCCCTTTGCTGCGACGCGCCTCCGAGCTGGGCGTCTTCGTGTTCGCGCATCCCTATTACGTCGGCGCCAAGAGCGGCCTCGAAAGCTTTTACCTCACCAATCTGATCGGTAATCCGCTCGACACCACGGTGATGATCGCGAACCTTATGTTTTCGGGCCGGCTGGACGAACTGCCGGACCTGAAGATCGTGCTCGCCCACGGCGGCGGTTTTGTCCCGTACCAGATCGGACGGCTGGTGCACGGACATGCGGTACGCGGCGAGACGCATGGCATGAGCAAGTCCTCGCCGAAGGAATTGCTCAAACGCATCTATTTCGACAGCCTTGTTTTCGAGCCGCAGGCGCTGCGTTATCTTATCGATCTCGTCGGTGCCGACCAGATCTGCATCGGCACGGACGCGCCCTTCGACATGGCCGACGAACATCCCCGGGCTACCGTCGATGCGGTCCCGCGCATCACCGCCCCGGAGCGACAGTGCGTCTGCTGTCGCACGGCGCTGAAGCTGCTTCGCGAGGGGTGAGTCCATCGAGGAACCCCTGCCGGGATCGAAGGTCCAATGGCATACCGGCGAGGGCGCGCGAGCCATTCACGGACGGACGAGGAAGAAAATCGTGACCAACGCCACATCGACGTCACAGACGGTCGGCAGGGCCATCCAGCTGATCCGCCTGGTTGCATCCAGCAAATCGCACAACTTGCGACTGGTCGATATCGCCGAAATGGCTTCGCTGGATAAATCCACCGCGCATCGCCTGCTGCAGCGCCTGGTGCAGGAACGCATGCTGGCGCGCGATCCGGGCCGAAGGGGGTACAGGCTGGGCCCCCTGCTTCACGAACTGGGCCTCGGGGCGCTACCGGAAACCAACGTGGAGGAAGCCGCGGAGCCGGCGCTGCGCATGCTGGCCCGGACGACGGGGGACATGGCATTCCTGAGCGGCCGCAGCGGGCTCGAGATCGTCTGCCTGAAACGGATCGCCGGGCACTTCGAAATCCAGACCTTGGCACGTAACGTGGGCGACCGGCATCCGCTGGGCATCGGCGCCGCCGGTCTCGCCATCCTGGCCGCGATGAACGATCGAGACGCGGATGCCACGATCCGGGCCATTGCCCCCCAGCTCGGGCGCTACACGCTGACGGAGGCGGTATTGCGCGAACGGCTGTCCCAGACCCGCCGGCGCGGTTACGCGCTGGACGAGGGCAGCGCGGCGCTCGACATCGTCGCGCTCGGCAGAGCCGTGCGCAACCGCGGCGGCGTGCCCAGCGCGGCCGTGTTCGTGGCCTCCATCAGCGGCCGCATGACCGAGGCGCGGCAGCGCCTGATCGACAAACACGTCGCGGATTGCGTGGAAGCCATCGAGGCGACCCTGTGGCGCTGCGGCCATCCCGCGCCCCACGCGCTTCGCGGGCAGGCCGCTCGCGCCGGCGACCGTGCCGCGGAGGCTCGCGCCGCCACGCAGTCATCGAGCCTGCTGGCGACGGGCACATCGGATCGATCCCTATCTCCAGGACTGGGA
This sequence comes from Bordetella sp., assembly GCF_057362025.1. Taxonomy (NCBI): domain Bacteria; kingdom Pseudomonadati; phylum Pseudomonadota; class Betaproteobacteria; order Burkholderiales; family Alcaligenaceae; genus Bordetella; species Bordetella sp. The sequence continues at coordinate 57,897 of NZ_JBMQQZ010000092.1, forward strand.
CGAACGAGACTGACGCCTGCCGGGCGATAGGACTGGCGCACCCCTTCCGGCCCAGGCACGGCCGTCCGCAGTAAAACGCCGCGCAACCGCGATGGGCGGCACTTTCCGGGAACCGGCACGGAATTTATTCTTGACGGTATCCCGCACGGCCTTTACTTTTTTGACCGGTCCGTGCCCGTTGCGCGGCTGCGGCGATCCGATCGAAGCACCGCGCGTTGGCGCGTCAGGCCCGGGAAAATGAGCCATCTCGTCCTATTGCTGCTGGGTGTCGACTATCTGCGCAAGCGCGCGCAAGCCCGGGGGCGCCGCCCGCTCCCTGTTCCTGTCGTATGTAGACATGGCTACCCGCCTGGCGGCAAAGGCACATGTCGACCCGTCCCGAATCCTGGGAACACGACACCCGCGGTTTATTTGGCGGCCGCCATCTGCGCCCGATTTGCGACGGTATTCGACCGCCCCGCCTGCCGTACCGCGGACGCGAGCGCCATCGCGGGGCGCGTCCGGCGGCAAGACGCAAATTCGGCCGGCACGCCGGTCCGATCCCCTATTGCTGCGTCATCAGGTAGATGATCCGCCCCAGCGCGCCCAACACCAGCACCGTGGTGGCAAGCGCCTGGATGGCGAAGCCGGGGAAGCGCTTTTCGGCGGCCGCCACATAGCCGGCGAAATAGATCAAGCGGCCAACGATCCAGACCAGGCCCAGGATGGCGGCCCAGAACGGACTCCAATAGATCGCGAACAACCACAGGGCGGGCAGGAAGATCATCATCCATTCCAGCGTGTTCGCGTGCGTCCGCACCGTGCGATCCAACAGCGGGTCTCCGGTCATCGCCGGCGGCGCGATGCCGGTTTTCATATGCGCGCGCGCTGGCCAGCGCCATACCGAAACAAAGCAGTCCGGACAGTAGCGTCACGAGGGCGACGCTGTAATAGGCATCCATACGAGGCTCCTGTTCATGTCTACACCACACCGTTCCGCATCCCGGCAAACGCCGGGCCGGCGACCGCGCCGATGGCGCCCGGCCCGGTTGCGCGGTCCCTGCACGAGGCGGCCGACGCCCAGTGTATGACGGCCGCACGGCACCCGCCGCGTGTCAATAGTCCGCGCTCGTCCGCCCGATGCCGAGCTGGCCGGCGATGTCGTCGGCCTCGCGCCGTAGCAGCGCCGCGATCGCCCGGTAACGGTCACCCTTCATGACGCGGCTGCTCAAGGCCGCCACGCTCAAGGCGGCGTAGGGGCGCCCCGCCCGGGTGGGGATCGCCACGCCGACCGCGCTGACTTCCGGGAGGATGTTGTCGTGATTCAGCGCGAAACCCAAACGGCGGGCATTCGCCACCATGCGGCGCACGACGTCGGCGTCGAGCATGCCGTAACGGGCGATGCGTGACGCATTGCGCTCGATATAGGCCTCGCATTCCGGGGCCGGCATATGCATCAGCAGCGCCAGGCTGGCGGCCGCCGCGCCCAGCGGCCGCCGGTTGCCGACGTCGATCGTCAGCGCGCGTACCGGGTAGCCGCCTTCATGGCGGGCGATGCATACCGCATCGGCGCCGCTGCGCACCATCAGAAAACAGGTATCGCCGGTTTCGGTGGAGATGCGCGCCATCGAGGCTGCGGCGATTTCGCGCAGGGGGAATTGCTGTTCCGCGGCCAGGCCGAGCTCGAATGCCAAGCCGCCCAGATAGTGCCGTCCATCGCCATCCCGCATCGCCAGTCCTTCCGCGCACAGGCCGCGCAACAAGCGATGCACGGTGGCGCGCGGCAAGGCGGTGCGCGCCACGAGGTCGACGATGCGCGCGCCCTCTCGCGTGTTCTCCGCCAGGGCACGCAGGACCCGCGCCGCGAAGCTGACCAATTGCGCCCCGCGCACGGGCTCGCGCGCCTCGTCGGCCGGATCCGCCGCATCGGACGGCGCGGCGGCGCCCACCATGTTCACATAGTGTTTGTTATTCAATGGTTTTCACCGATTTCATGGCCCGTCCGGTTTTCAGCACTTATTATTTCCTGGCAGGCGGCATAGACCGCCGCGCTATGAATATACACATAGTGATCACAAGGAGGAAGACAATGAAGCTTACGCGTCTCTATACGCTCGGCCTGGGGGTGGCGACCGCCTTATCGCTCGGATCGCCCTCCGCCCATGCGGCCGAGCCCTATCCATCCAAGCCGATCCGCTTGATCGTGCCCTATGCGCCCGGCGGCGGCACCGATATTTCGGCGCGCGCGCTGGCGCAGCATATGGGGCAGGAGCTGGGACAGCCGGTCATCGTGGAGAACCGGCCGGGCGCCGGGACGCTGGTGGGCACGGCCTTTGTCGCCAAGGCGGCACCGGACGGCTATACGCTGGTCTACGGTTCGGTGACGCACACCATCGCGCCAGCCCTGTACAAAAACAAGATGCCCTTCGATGCGATCAAGGACTTCACACCGATCTCCCAGGTCGCCACCTTCCCTTTCGTATTCCTGGTCCAGTCCACTTCGACGATCACGTCCATCCCGCAACTGGTCGCGGACCTGAAGGCCAGGCCGGGCGCATTGAATTACGCATCCGTCGGCAACGGCACCGGCACCAACCTGTCTGGCGAAATGTTCAAGCTGATGACCCATACCAGGATGACGCACGTGCCGTACAACGGTTCCGGTCCGGCCATCACCGCATTGCTCGGCGGCCAGGTCCAGGTCGCGATCAGCGACCCGCCCCCGGCCATGGGCTTCATCAAGGACGGCAAGCTGCGCGCGCTGGCCGTGACGACCGCGCAACGTTCGTCCGCCCTGCCCGGCGTGCCCACGCTGGCCGAAGCGGGCGTACCGGGATTCGAGTTCACCTCCTGGTGGGGCGTGTTCGGCCCCGCGGGACTGCCGGCGGACGTCACCCGGCGGCTGAACCACGCCATCGTGAAGTCCCTGCAATACCCGGACGTGAAAGCCGCCCTGGCATCGTTCGCCGCCGAACCCGTCGGCAGCTCGCCATCGGACTTCAGTGCCACCGTGCGCAGCGAGGTCGCCAAATTCGCCAGGATCGTCCAGGACGCGCACATCTCGATCGACTGACTCTTATGGGAAGCACGGCGGGGATCGCCGTGCCTCCGGTTTTGCCCATTCGTTCCCACGTGTCATGATTTTTCGCCGCCCATGCAACCCTCATTCCATCCACCCATGAAGCCCGTGCTGACACTGGACGCCGCCAGGCGCGTCGCGCAGCATGCCCTGGATACCGCGCGCCAATACGCGCTGAAGGTAGCGGTCGCCATCGTCGACGACGGCGGACGGCTGCTGTATTTCGAACGCATGGACGAAGTGCCCTGGGGCAGCGGCGAGGTCGCCCTGGCCAAGGCCGCCAGCGCCGCCGCCTACCGGCGCGATACGGCCGTCTTCGACGACCGGCTGGCCAGCGGCCGCCTGGCGGTGCTGGGCCAGCCCGAGGCATTTCCCATCCAGGGCGGCGTGGCCCTGCGCATCGGCGGCCTGTGCGTGGGCGCCATCGGCGCCAGCGGCGCCCTGGCGTCGGAAGACACCATGCTGTGCCAGGCGGGCGCCGCCGCCCTGGCTTCCGTGGAGAATGACCTTGGCTGACACGTCCGCGACATCCGCGCCGCTGGAGCGGCGTCCTTTCGGTTCAACCGGCCTGCGGCTTTCCCGCCTGGCCCTGGGCGGCCACGAGTACCTGCCCGACGGCAGGTCGCGCGGGTTCAACGAAAACATGAAGCAGGCCGTCTCGCCGGGCTACGTGGGCGAGGGCTATGGCGGCCCCAAGCGGCGCCAGGTCCTGGCGGCCGCCTACGACCTGGGCATCAACATCTTCGACGTTACGATCGACTCGGAAAAGGAAGCGCTGGGCCGCAACCTGCGCGAGATGCCGCCCCCTTACGACATCCACATCCAGACCCGGCCGGAAGGCATGTGCTACGGCTACGACGAGAACAACCGCAAGCTGCTGGACTACGCCCTGTTGCGCGCCGAAGTCCAGCGCGGCCTGAAACTGATGGGCCGCGATTGCATAGACCTGTTCAACGTGGGCCTGCTGAACGGGTCCATCGACAACGACCCGGACTACATGGCCACCCTGGCGGGCAATCTGGCTGCCTTGAAGCGAGAAGGCCTGATCCGCCATGCCGTGGCGGATTCGTTCTCCGGCGAACGGCTGTACCTGGCCATGATGCGCAGCGGCGGGTTCGACGCCGTCAACGTGGACCTGAACGTCGGCGACGCGCAAGCCCTGCAAACGGTATTGCCGGCGGCGCGCGCGGCCGGCCTGGGCTGCGTCGCGCGCGAAGCTTTCTTCAAAGGGGCGTTGTTCCGGATCGGCGCCCAGGCGGGCATCCCGGACAAGGCGCTGCTGGCGCGGATGGCGTTGAAATGGGTCGACCTGCACCGTCCCGACGTGTTGATCGTAGGCGTGGACAACGCCGATCAGCTGCGCACGAACGCCCACAGCTTGCAGGCCGGTGTGTGGACATCGGAAGACGAGGATCTGCTGATGCGGCTGCGCGCCTCGCCCGCCTTTCGCCGCTACGAGGCCGACAAGTTCCGTGAATTCTTTCCCCATCCCGTGGAGACGAATAGCCATGACGCCTGACCTGGACCATCGTTGGCTGAAAGACAGCCTGGCCATGATCACGACCATGCGGGCGGACGATGCCTCGCGGTGGGATCCCGGCAAACTGGTCGCGCTGGCGCGCTCGTTCTCGCTCGGAGCGCTGGGCTTCAGCGTCGGCGGCGTAACCGCGTTCTACCCGACGCGCTTGCCGGACCACCCGGTCAGTCCATCCCTGAATGGCCGCGACCTGGTCGGCGAAACGATAGCCGCGCTGCACGCCGCCGGCATCCGCGCCATCGGCCGCATCGACCCCAGCCTGGGCAGCCCCCAGGCCTACGCCCGGTATCCGGAACGCTTCGCGCGCGACGCGGACGGCCAGCCCGTCAAGCTGCACGATTTCTATCTGACCTGCCCCAACGGCGACCATTTCCGGGTTTTCATGATCGACGTCGTGCGCGAGATCGTCGAGCGCCATGCGCTGGACGGACTGTGGGCCAATGCCGCGCAGTTCTCGCCGTGGAGTACCGGACGCTGCTATTGCGACCGCTGCCGCACCTTGTTCCGCGAGACCTTCGGCACGGAATTCCCCGCACGCGAAGACTGGAACGATCCCGTCTGGAAGCAATACAACGAGTGGCGCTACACGCGCATCGCGGATTGGAACCGCATGGTGAAGTCCGTCATCGACGAGGTCCGCCCCGCGTGCGCCTGGCTGCCCTTGAGCCAGGTCATCGAATCCTGGGACCACACGCGCAAGGGCGGCTGGGACATCGACATGACGATCCCGCACGCCGACGGCGTGGTGCTGGAGGCGCAGCGCCGCTACTGCAATCTATGGTGGCCCGGCATGGAAGCGCGCTACGCGCAAGGCATGGACGATCGGCGCGGGTCGGGCATCACCATCAGCTATTTCTATCCGTGGTGGCGCTTCACCCACGCGCCGGTCGCGGAGAACCGCGTGTGGGCCGCGCAGATGGTCGCCAACGGCGCGCGTCCGTGGCTGCACCTGACCGGCTATTTTTCCGAACACTTCGACCGGCGCGGGCTGGAGCCCATGCGCGCGCTGTTCCGGTTCTTCCACGAGCGCGGCGACGTCTATCAAAATCGCCGTTCCGCCGCCGAAGTCGCACTGGTGTATTCGCGCACCTGCCTGGACTACACCGGCGCGGCGCAACCCGACCTGAACTACCTGGACGGCTTTCGCGGCGCCTACAACGCCTTGATGGACGGCCGCCTGCCCTTCGACCTGCTATCCGACAAGAACCTGTCGGCGCGATCGCTTGCCCGCTACAAGGCCGTGCTGCTGCCCAATCTGGCATGCATGGACGAGGCCCTGGCGCGGATTCTGCAGGACTATATGGACGGGGGCGGCCACGTCGTCGCGACCTACCGAACCGGCTTCTGCGACCGCTGGGGCAATCCCCGCACGGAACCGCTGATCTCGGGCCTGCTGGGCGCCCGCTATACCGGCGAAACCCGTACCGACCTGAAAGCCGCCTATGCGCTCATCGGCCGCCGGGATCATCCGGTACTGGCGGAGACGGGCGACACCGACCTGCTGCCCCTGGCCGGCGGTGTGTGCCGCTTCGAACCCGGCCTGGCGGACGATGCCGACGTACTGCGGCTGGTGCCGCCCGTGGAGGCGCGGCCCGGCAGCGGCATGAGCGTGCCGGAATTCAATGCCGCGGCAGGCATCACGGATATCCCGCTGTTGCTGAGCCGCAGGATCGGCGCCGGCAGCCTGGTGTATTTCCCATGGGAGCCCGACCGCATCGGCTTTCATTTCGGCCTGCGCGACCCGATGCGCCTGATCGCGCAGGCCTTGCGTGCCGCGCCCGGATGGTCGGAACTGGTGACGATCGACGGCCCGGGGCTGATCGATACCTCCGTCATGGACACACCCGGAAGCCGCGTGGTCACGCTGGTGAACTTCAACACCCACGGCGGGATGCGCAGCGGCAATCGCCGCGCGGTCGAGGAAGTCATCCCGCTGCACGAGCTGCGGCTGGCCGTACGGCTGCCCGCCGGTGCGCGCTGCGTGGGCGCCGAGCTGGCGGTAGCCGGCAGGCCTGTCGCTTACCTGCAGGAGGGCGAGCGCGTGCGCGTGACGATACCCCGCATGACGGAGTTCGAATCGCTGGTACTGTCCTGGGAGACATAGTCGCGCGTTACCGGCATTACCCGCCCTTCTTCGCGGCGCTGGCGCGCAGCGCCGCGATAGTGGTGCGCGGGGAAAGCGCATCCTGGCTGACCGGCAGTTCGAGCAACGCGGGCCGACCCGCCTTCGCGGCGCGGTCGAAGGCGGCCGCGAAGTCCCCGGTGCGTTCGACGCGCTCCGCATGCAGGCCGTAGGCCTGCGCCAGCGCAACGAAATCGGGATTCGTCAGGTCCGTGGCGCATACCCGCCCGGGGTAATGCCGCTCCTGGTGCATCCGGATGCTGCCGTACATCGCGTTGTTCACGACGATGACGATGATGTTCAGCTTGTAGTGCGCCGCGGTGGCGAGCTCCTGGCCATTCATCAGGAAGCAGCCGTCGCCCGCGAAGCAGACCACCGTGCGCTCCGGGTGGCGCAGCTTGGCCGCAACCGCGGCGGGCAGGCCGTATCCCATCGTGCCGCTGGTGGGCGCCAGCTGCGTGCGTACGCCCCGGTACTGGTAAAAGCGTTGGACCCACAAGGTATAGTTGCCCGCGCCGTTGGTGATGATGCTGTCCGGCGGCAGCGTCTCGCGCAAATGCGCGACCACGGCGCCCAGGTCCATGCCGCCCGGCATGGAGCCGGGTTGCAGATTGTCCAGGTAGTCGGCGCGCGCGGACTCCGTCCATGCCGCCCAGCGGCGCACGGCCGGTGCTTCCAGGCGCGCGGCTTCCCTGGCGAAAGCCGCCACCCCGGCGTTGATGGGCAGGTCCGCCTGGTACACGCGGCCCAGCTCTTCGGGATCCGCATGCACATGCACGAGCTTCTGGCGTGGCCGCGGCACGTCCAGCAGGGCATAGCCGTTGGTGGTGGTTTCCCCCATGCGCGGTCCGATCGCCAGGATGAGATCGGCCTGGCGGATGCGGTCGGCCAGCCTGGGGTCCATGCCCAGCCCCGCCTCGCCCACATAGCAGTCATGCCGGTTGTCCAGCAGGTCCTGCCGGCGGAAGGCGCAGGCGACCGGCAGTCCGTGAGCGTGCGCGAACGCCGCCACGTCTTCGCTGGCCTGCCGTGTCCAGGCGCCGCCGCCGAGCAGCGCCAGCGGCCGTTGCGCGGCGGCCAGCAGATCGCGCAGTTCTGCCATGGCCTGCGGCGTCGGACCCGCCTGGGCGGTGCGGTAGGGCGGCGCATCGTCGACCTGCACGGCTTCGGCCAGCATGTCTTCCGGCAGCGCCAGTACCACCGGGCCGGGCCGCCCCGATGTGGCGACGTGAAAGGCCCGGCTGATGTATTCCGGGATGCGGCGCGGGTCGTCGATCTGGTCCACCCATTTGGCGATGTGGCCGAACATGTGGCGGTAGTCGATCTCCTGCCAGGCTTCGCGGCCCATGCAATCGCGCGCCACTTGTCCCACGAACAGGATCAGGGGCGTGGAGTCCTGCCTGGCGGTGTGCACGCCGATACTGGCGTTGGTGGCGCCGGGGCCGCGCGTGACGAAACAGATGCCCGGCTGCCCGGTCAGTTTGCCGTGCGCCTCGGCCATATGCGCCGCGCCGCCTTCCTGCCGGCAGACGATCAGGCGGATAACGTCGCGCGCGTCGTGAAAGGCATCGATGGCGGCGAGGAAGCTTTCGCCGGGGACGCAGAAGGCGGTATCGACGCCGTGCAGGCGCAGCGCATCGACCAGGACCTGGCCGCCAGTACGGGAAGCGAGCGTGGATGCGGTCATGATACGGAAAACTCCTCGGTCAACGGTTCGGGGGCGGACACGCCTTCCCATCGTGAAGCGCCCGGCGCCAGGTCGGCGGCGGGACAGATGAACTCGTGATTCAGCCCTGCGACGTCGGGGCAGCCCAGCAACGCCAGGTCCACATCGATCTCGCGCGACAGCAGGCGCAAGGCATGGTGCACACCCTCCCGCCCGCCGGCCGCCAAACCGTACATCGCTGGGCGGCCGATGAAGGCGGCGTGCGCGCCCAGGGCCAGCGCCTTCAGGACATCGGTGCCGCGGCGCACGCCGCCGTCCAGCAGAATGGCCAAGCCCGGCGCGGCCGCGGCGATGGCGGGTAAGGCGTCGAGCGAGGCGACGGCGCCGTCCAGCTGGCGGCCACCGTGATTGGACACGAACAGGCCATCCACGCCGATGCCGCGTGCGCGCCCGGCATCGGCGGCGCGCAGCACGCCCTTGACCAGCAGCCTGCCCTTCCACCGATCGCGTATCCAGGCGATCTCGGCCCAGGTCATGGACGCCCGGCCCGCGCGGTGGTCGCCCTTGGCCGCCGTGATGATGCGGCCGCCGCGCTGTACCGTGAAGTTCTCGAAGCGCGGGATACCCTGCCGCCACAGCGTGCGCGCGAACGTGGCCGCCATCCAGCGCGGCCGGGTCAGGCCGCCCCAGACCAGTTTCGGACTCAGGCGCAGGGGGATGCTGAAGCCGTTGCGCAATTCGTTTTCGCGGGTCGAGGCGATCGGCACGTCGACCGTGACGACCAGCACGCGCACGCCGGCGTTCGATACCCGCTCCAGCAAAGGCTGTATGACCTCCGGACGCGCCGGCAAATAGGCCTGGTACCACGTATCGGGATTGGCCTGGACCACGCGCTCCAGCGGCGTGGTGGACGCCGCGCTCAATACGTAGGGTACCTGGGCCTGCCGCGCGGCCTGCGCCATGGCGACATCGCCCTGGTAGCCGCATAGCCCGGCCACCCCCATGGGACTGATGCCTATCGGCGCGGCATAGCGCACGCCGAACAGTTGCACCGACTGGTCCCGCGCCGAGACGTCGACCAGCGGCCGGGGCAGGAAACGCCAGCGCGCGAACGCGGCGCGGTTGGCGCGCAGCGACGATTGGTCCTCGCTGCCGCCATGGACATAGCCATAGATGCCCGGCGGCAAGCGCCGCCGCGCCACCGCCTGCAGATCGGCAATGGAAAGGGCCTGCTCCGCACGCATCGCGTCAGGCTCCCTGGCGCGCAGGCACGCTGTCCAGGCGACCGATGGTTTCGGGCACGATAAGCGCGCCCAGCAGGAAGACCAGGCTGATACCGCCGGTGAAGAAGGCCAGTGTCGTGGGCAGGGCCGCGGGCGTGGCCGAGGCCAGCGACACGGCGGTGGGCATCATGCCGCCGATGGCGAAGCCCAGGTTCCATGACAGGCCGGTCCCCGTGGCCCGTATCGCGGTCGGAAACCGTTCGTTCAGGAAGATCAGGATGGGCGCGTAGCCGGAACTGCCCAGCGCGCTCAGGATGATGGCGTACACGCCGAGGGCGAGCGGACTTTGCGCGGACGGCAGCAGGTGATACAGGGCGGGCATCGCGAACAGCTGTATGACGCCCACCAGCAGGAACGTCCGCTTGCGCCCCAGATAGGTGCTGAGATGGCCTACGGCAAGCGCGGCGATGACCACCGCCACGCTGCTGGCCATCAGGATGGCGGCCGCCACGCCGCCCGGGGCCTGGTTGACGACCTTGAGAAACGTGGGCAGGTAGCCGGAGGTCAGGTAATACGCGCTGCCGCCGCCGATGGTCAGCAGCAGGTTCACGAAAAGAATGCCGCGGTAGTCAGCGGAGAACAGCGTGCGCAGCGGCGAAACCGGGACCTGCGTGGACGGTTCGAGACGGGCCTGCGCCGCACGCGCGGCCTTTTCCGCGGCCAGTTTTTTCCATAGCGGCGATTCCTCCAGACGATTGAAAATGAACACGCCCAGCACCGAGCTGACGATGCCGGTGAAGAACATGCAGCGCCATCCCCACTGGTCGAACTGCTCGCCCGGAAAGATCTCCGTCACGATCATATAGGTAAGCGAGGCCATCAAGGCGCCGATGCCCGCCCCGCCGCCGCCGATCAGTCCCGAGACCGCGCCGCGGTATCGCGGCGCGACGGACTCCGTGCCTATGGTATGCGTGGATGCCACCACGCCGCCGACGAATACGCCCTGCACCAGGCGCAGCACCACGAACAGCACCGGCGCCAGCAGCCCCACCTGCGCCACCGTAGGCAGCAGGCCGAATGCCGCGGTAGCGAGACCGACGCCGACCACGGCAACGATCATGGCCCCCTTGCGGCCGTTGCGGTCGGCGTAGGAACCGAATAGCGCGGAACCCAGCGGGCGCATCAGCAGCGTCACGGCGAAGGACGCGTACACCGCGGCCAGCGACAGCATCGCGTGTTCCGACGGGAAGAACAGGCGACCGACCACCGGCGCGACGAACAGCAGGACAAACAGGTCGAACAGATCCAGGGCCCAGCCCAGGCAGGACGCGACGACGGCGCCCATGACCTGCCGGTTGCCCGCCGCCGGCTCGGCGGCCATGCGTTCCACTCCTATGGACATCGCTATCTCCTCTGGTTTTATGCATGCGCGCGATTCAGGTCGAACCGCGCGCCGCCTGCCGCGCCATCGCGTCGGCGATTTTCTCGGCGATCATGATCGTCGGGATGTTGGTATTGGCGGACGGCAATGCGGGCATCAGCGATGCGTCCACGACGCGCAGCCCGGACACCCCGTGCACGCGGCCCTGGACATCGGTGACCGCGCCGGCGTCGCCGGCCGGGCCCATGCGGCAGGTACCGCTGGCGTGCCACACGCCGAAGACCTGGCGGCGCACGAAGGCCGCGAGCGCCGAGGCATCTTCCAGGATGGTTGACATCGTCCGTCCCCCGTTGAAGAAGCGGCCGATCATGGCCCGTCGCAGGGGTGCCGGCGCATCCAGCAGTCCACCCGCCAGCCGGGTAAGCATTGCATTGGCGCGGGTATGGCGGCTCAGCGCCTTCACGCGCGGCGAAAATGCGGCAGGGAAAAAATCCCGCTCGTCCGCGGTCAGCGCCGACGAGCCGACGATGCCGGCCAGCATGCGCACGCCAGCCACCATCCGCGCGACATCGCGCTCGTCGTCCAGCAGATTCAGCTCTACCTTGGGCGGCAAGTCCGGATCGGCCGATGCGAGCGTGACGCTGCCGCGCGAATACGGCCGGTTGCACCACAGAAAGAACAAGCCCAGCCGGTTGCCCAGGCCATGCCACGCCGCGCGGGTTGCGCTGGACAGGTACAGGTCGGAAGGCTCTCCGCCCGGAAGGCCCGAGGACAAACGCGCCGCCAGCATGCTGGCGCGGCGGCGGCTCAAGGGCATGCGCAGGCGCGGCGGCAGGAAATGGCAGAACGTCAGCGTGGGATGGTCCTGCAGGTGACGGCCGACACCCGGCAGATGGGCGACGCAATCCAGCCCGAGCGCCGCCAGGGCCTGGCCGTCGCCGATACCCGCCCGCATCAGCAGCGCCGGCGATTGCAGCGCGCCGGCACACACGATGACTTCGCGCGCCTCCAGCCGCAACGGTGTACCGGAAGCATCGACGGCATCCACGCCGGTGGCACGCGCCCCCGCCATGCGAAGGCGGCGCACCCGGGTATGCGAAAAAATGCGCAGATTGGGACGCGCCCGCGTCGCGGCGTCGAGGTAAGCGGTGGCCGTACTCACGCGCCGGTCATGTTCGTTGGAAAACGCCGCGGGGAAGTAGCCGTCGCCGAACTCCGCGTTCTGGTCTTGCAGCGCCGCCAGGCCGCTGCGCTGCAGGCCTTGCGCGAATGCCTGGCAGAAAGGCGGCCAGTCGCGTGGCGCGATGCGACGGATGGCGATCGGGCCGTCCCCGCCATGCATGGGATGCCCCGGAAAATCCAGATCGCGCTCAAGCTTGCGGAAGTACGGCAGCACGTCGTCCCAACCCCAGCCGGCGGCGCCGGCTGCCGCCCAGCCGTCGTAGTCGCGCGGCAGTCCGCGGTTGGCGGATTGCACGTTGATGCTGGAGCCGCCGCCCATCACGCGTCCCTGCTCGTAGACGCGCGGCGCGGCGCCACGCGTCGCCGTGGCCGCCAGCCCGGGCCAGATCCAGCGGTCGCCGCAGAAAACCGGCATGGGATAGCTATCGAGGATCTCCGCCGGCACGGCGCCGGGCGGGGTGTCCTCGCCTGCCTCCACGAGCGCGACGCGGCAGGCGCGCTGCGCGGACAGCCGATGCGCCAGCACGCAGCCGGCCGAACCGCCGCCCACGATCAGGTAGTCGAACGAACCGCCAACCGAAGACATCTTGCTAGCTGCCCCGGAACTTGGGCGCGCGCTTGCCGTGGAAGGCTTCCACGCCTTCGCGGAAATCGTCGCTGCTGCGCAGGCGGCTGTAGCAATGCCCTTCCAGTTCGATGGAGGCCGAGAGCGAGGCGTCCTCGGTGTCGTTCAGCAGCTTCTTCGCGGTACGCTGCGCCAACGGCGAAAAGGTCAACAGCTCGGCCACCAGCCGGTCGGTCGCCGCTTCCAGTTCGCCGTCGGGCACGACCTCGGTGGCCACGCCCCAATCGTAGGCCTGGCGTGCGCCGATACGGCGCGAGCGCATGACGATGTCCTTGGTGCGCGTAATGCCCACCATCTTCTGCAGCCGCGCCGAACCGCCCGAACCCGGGATCTGGCCCAGCTTCTGTTCCGGCAACGCATATTGCGCCGTCTCGCTGACGAGGCGGAAGTCGCAGGCCAGCGAAATTTCGAAACCCACGCCGAAGCAATAGCCTCGCGCGGCGGCGATCACCGGCTTGGCGCAGCGCGCGGGCGCGGCAATATTCCAGGCCAGCTTGGACACGTGCTCGGGCGATGCCTCCAGAAAGCCCTTGATATCGCCGCCGCTGGAAAAGTGCTGCCCCTCGGCGCGCAGCACGATGACGCGCACGCGCGCATCCTCGTCCAGCGCTTCGAATACCAGGCGCAACTGGTCGCGCTGCGGCATGGAAACGATATTGAACGGCGGACGGGCCAGCACGATGTCGGCGCGCTGGCGGTCGGCGTCGATCTCGACGCGGAACCCGTCCAGCTGGGCGGGCAGGTCATGGGCGGGATGCTTGAGAGTCGTCACGGGTTTGCTCCTTCGGAATGGGAAAATCCGGATGCCGGCGCGGCGGCGGACTTGCGCAGCCCTTCCCATCGCTCCAGCAGATCGTCATGGTGGATGCCGAACAGGTCCAGCACCCTTCCCACGGTATGGTTGACCACATCGTCCAGCGTGGCGGGCTGGTTGTAGAACGCCGGCACGGGCGGGAAGACGATGCCGCCCATTTCGGTCACGCTGGTCATATTGCGCAGGTGCGCCAGGTTCAGCGGCGTTTCGCGCGCCAGCAGGACCACCCTGCGCCGCTCCTTGAAGGCCACGTCGGCCGCGCGGCTGACCAGATTATCGGCCAGTCCCAGGGCAATGGCCGCCAGCGTCTTCATCGAACATGGCGCGACAATCATGCCTTCGGTGCGAAAGGATCCGCTGGCCAACGAGGCGCCGATGTCCTTGACGTTGTGCACCACATCGGCAAGGTCCTCGATCTCGCCGCGCTTGAGGTCCAGCTCCTGCGCCGCGGTCAACGCGCCCGAGTGGGACAGCACCAGGTGGCTCTCCCAGTCCGGGCAGCGGCGCAGGTATTGCAGGATGCGCACGCCGTAGATGGCGCCGCTGGCACCGGTGATCGCGACGACCAGCCGTTTGCGAGGCGTCCCGTTCATCGATCGGACACCGCATCGAAGTCCACGCGGGCATCCGCATCGATCCAGGTTGCCAGATCGATCTCTTCCTCGCCGGGGATCCGGACCTTGGTGAACACGTGTTCGTGATAGGACACGGGGCGGGTGGCATCCAGCCCCATCTTGGCGCTGATGCCCTGCAAATGGGCGGGCACGGTATCGGCGCCCGCGCCGGCGGCCACCGTGGTCGACGGGTCCAGGACCGACCCCTGCGCGCCCGATATGACGACCAGGTCGCGGTCGGCCTGGAAGCGCGTGGCCACGGCCCACTCCACCTGCTGCGGATCGTGTACCTCCACATCCTCGTCCACCACCACGACCTGCTTGATGTCGTAGTGCGCGCCGAAGGCGCAGAGGATGACGTTCTTGGGCTGGCCCTCATGCGCTTTGCGCAAGCGCACGAACAGGTGATAGCGCCCCACCCCGCCGATCGACAGGTGCACGTCGGACACGCCGGGGAAGCTGCGCTGCAGGTGCGCCAGCAGCGTCGCTTCGCGCGGGATGGACCCCAGCAGCAGGTGTTCCATCTCGGCGGGAACAATGGTATGGAATACCGCGTCGCGGCGGTGGGTGACCAGGTCCACCGCGATCACTTCCCGCTGTTCGCGCGCGCTGTAGTAGCGGGGAAACTCGCCGAACGGCCCTTCCGCTTCGCGCACGTCGTGCAGGATGCGGCCCTCGATGACGATTTCGGCGTCGGCGGGAACGTGGATATCGCTGGTCATGCAGCGCGCCACCGGCAGGGGTCGCCCCTGCAGCGCGCCGGCGATTTCCAGCTCGTCGTGGTCGATCGGCATGATGGCCTGCGAGGCCAGCAGCGTCAGCGGATCGGCGCCGATGACGATGGCCACCGGCAAGTCCTGGCCGCGCTTTTCGGCCTCTTTGTAGAAGGCATGCAAATGCCGCGGCAGCAGCAGGATGGCCATGCGGTTGCCGGCATGCACCTGGATGCGGTTGATCGAGACGTTCTGCACGCCCGTCACGGGATTGCGCGCGATGACCATGCCGGCCGTGATGTAGGGACCGTTGTCGTGTTCGCTATGCGTGGGCACGGGCAGCAGGGCGCGCACGTCGGGGTCGCGATGCACGACCTGCTGGCAGGCCGCCTGCCCCGCCGGCACTTCCTCGCAGGGCAGTGGCGCCTCGGCCGCGCGGCGGTAGGCCGCCAGCAGGCCGGATTCCGGCACGCCCATGGCCTCGGCGATCCACGCGCGGCGCGACATGAAGCCGGACACCACCGGCATCGGGTGGCCTCCCGGCTGCTTGAAATAGGCGGCCTGTCGGCCGTCCAGCCTTTTGGCGATGGCCGCCACCTCGTGCTCCAGCGCGGCGCCGTCGCGGATGACGGCCACGCGCCCGGTGGCGGCCAGGTTGTTCAGCCACGCGCGCAGGTCGGTGTAGGGCGTAGCCGGGGTGGAAGTTGTCATGGAATGCAGCTCCGGGACGGATAAGGTTCGGTAATGCCGGTCAGGCAGACTTGCCGCCGGCAGGTGCGGACGCGGCGGACGGTTCCGCCGATGCGGACGGCCCCGCCGTCGCGGCACGGTCCGCGTCGTACTCGCCGGCGACCAGCTTGCGCCGCAGCACCTTGCCCACCGGCGATTTGGGGATGGCCTGCACAAAGACGTATTCGCGCGGGCGCTTGAAGTTCAGCAGGTCGGATTGCCGGCAGTGGGCATCCAGCGCCGCCTCGTCCACCGGCGCATGCCGCTTGACGAACGCCACGACGCGCTGGCCCCAGCGTTCGTCGGGCAGCCCGGCGACCGCCACTTCGTCCACCGCCGGGTGCAGGGAGAGGACCGATTCGATATCCACCGGCGATATGTTTTCGCCGCCGCTGATGATCATGTCGTCGACCCGGCCGGTCACGAACAGATCGCCCTCCTTGTCGATGTAGCCGGTGTCTCCGGTGCGATACCATCCGTCCAGCATGGACTTGGCGTTGGCATCCGGGCGGTTCCAATAGCCTTCGAAGGCCTCGTCTCCCATCAGGTCGGCAATGATCTCGCCTTCTTCGCCGCGCGGCGCGATGGCGTCGGGCGACGAGGCACCCAGCCGCATGACGCGCAGGCGTGTGTTGATGCCCGCCCTGCCCGCGCTGCCCGGCTTGCGCGACGCGTCGGGATCCACCGCGCAGGTATAGACCTCCGACGACCCGTAATGGTTGACGAACAGCTCGGGCGCGAAGACCGCCTTCAGGCGCTGCAACAGGGCGTCGTGCATGGGCGCCCCGGCAAAACCCAGCTTGGTCACCGACGATACGTCGCCGCCATGCCGTTCGCGATGCGCCAGCATGTCGTGGTACAGCGTGGGCACCAGATACAGGCAGGTCAGGCGGTGCTCGGCGATCGCCGCCAGCGCCAGCCCGGTATCGAATTTCGGCAGGCAGGCGAACAGGCCGTCCACCATCGCCATCGACAGCAGCGAACGCACCCCCATGGTGTGGTACAGCGGCATCACGCCCAACGTGCGTTCGCCGCGCCGGTACAGGTTCTGCGCGACATGCGCCAGCGCCGCGGCGCGCTCGTGGCGGTGGCGGCGCGGCACGCCTTTGGGCTTGCCGGTCGTACCGGACGTGTACAGCATCAGCGAGAAATCTTCCGCCTGCGCCTGCGGCACCAGTGCCGCTCCCGCATGCGCGGCAAGCAGCGCCTCGAAGGTGACCAGGGCGCCGGGGGCACCGCCGGCCGTCACTTTGGGCAGGCTGGCGGCGGCCGGGCTGCCCAGTACGGATTCGGCGCTGACCGGCTCGTAGAACACCGCGCGCACCTGCGCATCGCGCGCGCAATACTCGACCTCGTCGGGTTTCGCGCGCCAGTTCAGCGGCGTGACGACGATGCCCTTGAACTGGCATGCCCAATGCAGCGTCGCCATCTCGAAGCGGTTCTGCAGTATCGCCAGCACGCGGTCGCCGCGCCGCAATCCCAGCGCATCCAGGCCCGCCGCGAGCGCGGCGATGTCGGCGTGCCATTGCCCATAGGAGCGCACGCGCGCCCCGTCGGCGATCGCCGGCGCATCGGGGCTGCGCTCCACGCTTTGCAGAAAAGTTCTACCGAGATCCAGCATGCCTTATTCCCCCTGGGGCGATTCGAGTGCGCCCGCCGCGCGCCGGGCGGCGGCGGTTTCCATGACCGCGTTGACGATGTTGGTGTAGCCGGTGCAGCGACAGAGATGGCCGGACAGCATGTCGCGCACATCCTGCTCGGTCGGGTCGGGCTGGCGGCGCAGATAGTCCTGGCAGGACATCAGGATGCCCGCCGTACAGAAGCCGCATTGCAGGGCGTGATGCCGGCGAAAGGCCTGCTGCAGGTCGTTGAGCATGCCGTCGGCATCGGCCAGGCCTTCCACCGTATCGACCTGGCGGCCCTCTACCTGGACGGCCAGCGTCAGGCAGGCGCGCGAGGCGACGCCGTCGATCAATACGGTGCAGGCGCCGCAGACGCCGTGTTCGCATCCCACGTGCGTGCCGGTCGCGCCGAGTTCATGCCGCAGGAAATCCGACAGCAGCATGCGCGGCGGGCACGCGCCGCGGCGCGACGTGCCATTGAGGACCACGTTCAGCACGTGCTCACGATCGTGTTCGAGTCTTTTCATGCCATCACCTTGCGCAGGACGCCGGCGCCCAGGCGCCGCACCAATTGGCGGCGGAAGGCCGCGCTGACGTGGGGGTCGTCCTGCGCGCCCAGGTCCCACGCGAAATCGTTGACGGCCGCTTCCAGTTCCTTGCCGTCCAGGCGCGGCCAGCGCCGCGCCATCGGCCGATCGGCGACCCCGCCAACGGCCAGCACGATCCCGCGCGCATCGGCCAGCGCGGCCACGGCCACCAGCGCGAAATCGCCGTGGCGGGCCGAGAACTCGTCGAACGCGTAGCGCGTTCCCGCCTGGGCCAGCGGGAACCGCACTTCCTCGATCAGCTCTTCGGGGCCGCGCGCGGTCATCAGCATGCCCTGGAAGAACTCGGCGGCCGGAACGGTCCGGCGCCGGCGCCTGCCGCGCAGCACCACCTGGCCTTCCAGCGCGGTCAGAACCAGGGGAAGCTCGGCGCTGGGGTCGGCGTGCGCGACCGAGCCGCATACCGTGCCGCGGTTGCGGATCTGGAAGTGCGAGATGAAGGGAAACGCCTGTGCCAGCAGGGGCACCGCGTCGGCCAGGCCGGTGCGCCACTCCACACTGGCCTGCGTGGCCGCCGCGCCCACGGCCAGCCAGCCGTCCTGCTCGCGTACGTAATCCAGGTCGCCGGCGCGGGATATATCGATCAACGCCGCCGGCTGGGCCAGCCGCATGTTCAGTACCGCCATCAAGGACTGCCCGCCCGCCAGGATGCGGCCATCGCTGCCCAGCTGCGCCAGCGCATCCACGGCGTCCTGCGCCGATTCGGCGCGGATATAGTCGAATGCCTGTGGTTTCATTGCCGCGACTCCCGTCGGCCCAGCAGGCGCCGCCACCAGGAAAGGCGCTTGCCTCCGCCCGCCTGCTGCCCCAGTTGTTCAAACAGCTGCCGCAGGACGACGCGCGCGGCGCCCTCCAGCATGCGGCTGCCCACCGCGGCAACCTTGCCGGAGACCTGTGCCTCGTAGTCGTAGGTCAGCCGGGTGCCGGCGCCTTCCGCGTGCAGCGTGACCAGGCCGCTGCCCTGCGCGGTGCCCACGCTGGAAAGGCCGGTGCCCGCCAGCCGCAGGCTGCGCGGCGGATCCAGCTCGGACAGCGCGACCTCGGCTGCGTAGCGGGCCTTGATCATGCCCACGCCCACGGTGACGTCGGCGCGATAGCGATGCTCGCCGATCGGCGTAAGCGCATTGCAGCCGGGGATCACCCTGGCGAGCGCCTGCGGATCCATCAGGACGGCAAATACCTTGTCCGGCGGCGCGTCCAGGCGTACCTCGCCCTGCGCGGACAAGGAACGGCCGGCACGTTCGCCCCCTTCGCGGGCCTGCCCCGCCGGCACATGTCCGCTGGACGGCGGCGGATCCTGCACGCCGATCAGGTCCATGACGCGCGCCGGCGTCAGCGGCAGGGTCACATCGTCCACGCCCAGCGCGTCGGCGACGGCGTTGGCGATGCATACGGGCGTGCTCATATTGTTGCCCTCGCCCAGGCCCTTGGCGCCCAGCGGCGTAAAGGGGCTGGGCGTTTCCATGTGCAGGATGACCGGTTCGGGCACCTCGCAGGTCGTCGGCACGAGGTAATCGGCGAAGGTGCCGGACAGGAAGCTGCCATCCGGCCCATATCGGAATTCCTCCATCAAGGCCGCGCCCAGACCTTGCGCGAACGCACCGCGTATCTGGCCGTCGGCCAGGGCCGGATTCAGGATGCGGCCGGCATCGTGCGTGGTCACGTAGCGGTCGATGCGCACGCGTCCCGTATCCCGATCGACCTCCACCGCGCAGACATCGAAGGCGAAGCCATAGGCGGCCGACGTATTGATGCGGTCCTGCCCGTCGGGCGGAGTCAGCGATTCGGGCGACCAGAAGACGGTCTCCCGCAGTCCCGGCTCGATGTCCTTGGGCAGCAGGCCGGGCGCCCAGTGCGGATTCGCGGCCAGGCGCGTGAACGGCACGGCGGCCTGCGGCGCATGGCGCGGCGCGATCGTGCCGCCGCGGAACACGATGTCGCCCGGCGCACAGTCCATTTGCGCCGCCGCGATGGCGGCCAGCTTGTCGCGCAGCCGGCACGCCGCCAGGTGCACCGTCCCGGCCACCGCACCGGCGAAACGGCTGGAATAATTGCCCGCGGCCACCGACCAGGCATCCTTCTGCGTATCGAACTCGATGCTGACCATGATGGTATCGGGATCCACCCCCAGCACGTCGGCGACGACCTGCGCGCAGACGGTGCGGTGTCCCTGCCCTGCGGGCGCGGACGCGATCACGACACCGACCCCGCCCAGCGGGTCCACCGATACGGTTGCCGCGGCAATGCCGCCGTTCTTGGGCCCGGCCTTGTCGCGTGCTTCGCGTGGCATCACCGTGGTGATGTAGCCCATGTTGGAAATCGAGGGCTCGACAATGGCGGCGTAGCCGATGCCGTACAGCCCGCCGCGCGCGCGGACTTGTTCGCGCCGCGCGTACAACGCTTCCAGGCCGCCCTGCCGCCACGCCAGGTCCAGCGCGCCCTGGTAGTCGCCGGAATCGATCAGCGCGCCCGCGGCGGCACGGTAGGGAAAGGCATCCCGGCCGATGAAGTTACGGCGATACAGCTCCGGTGGATCCAGCGCCAGCTCGCCCGCGATGCGCTGCATCAGCCGCTCCAGCGCGAAGTACACCTGGGGTCCGCCGAACCCGCGCACCAGGCCCGCCGGGGTCTTGTTGGTCAGCACCACCCGGTTGCGCACCGCCAGGTTGGGAATGTCGTACGCCCCCGTCAGACAGCCATGCATGCGATAGAAAGTCGCCGGTTCGGGCGCGCGCAGATAGCCGCCGCAATCGTCGTACTGGTCATAGGACAGCGCCTGGATACGCCCATCCGCCGACACCGCCGCCTCGATGCGGCACAGCCGCCCGGTGGCCGAGGTGGCGCCGGCCAGATGCTCCAGCCTGTCCTCCACCCACTTGACCGGCGCGTTGGCCTTGCGCGCGGCCAGACACATCAGTACCGCATACGGAAACACCGCCTGCTTGACGCCGAAACTGCCGCCCGAATCGGCGAAGGTACGATGCCGCAGCCGGTTGCCCGGCACTTTCAGCGCCAACGCCATGACGGTATGCAGAGAAAACGGCCCCATGAAATTGGAACGGACGTCGTAGCCATCCTGCGCCGACACATATTCCGCGATCACCACGGCGCACTCGATGGGCGTGCAGGAATTGCGCGGGTAGCGCACGGTCAGGCCGATACGATGGTCCGCGCCGGCGAAGGCGGATTCCGGATCGCCATAGCGGAAAGAGCGGTCGCTGACAATATTGCTCCCCACCTTATCGTGCAGCACGGCCGCGTCGGCGGCGATCGCATCCTCGATGGACACGGCGGCCGGCAGCGGTTCGTATGCCACGTCCACCAGGTCCACGCCATCCTCGGCCGCATAGCGCGACTCGGCGATCACCACCGCCACCGGCTCGCCGACGTAGCGTACCTTGTCCATCGCCAGCGCCCACTGCTCCATCGGCTGCTTGACGCCCACGACGAAGGGCCGCGACCAACCCGCCACGTCGTCGGGCGTCAGCACGGCCCGCACCCCGGGCAGCGTCATGGCACGCGCGCCGTCGACACGCGTCACGCGGGCGTGGGCATGCGGGGAACGCACGATTGCCGCATGCAGGGTGCCGGGATGCGTGGCCGCATCGTCGCCGTACTGGCCGCGCCCGGTCAGGATGGCCTGGTCCTCCACACGCACGCGGGGCGATCCCACGTGCGCGCGCGGCGCCGCTTCGTCCATCGTGGAGGTGTCCCGAGTTTCAGCCCTGGCGTCCATGCCCTGCTCCCATCAGTCCGCGTGTATGCCCGCCGTCTGGATCACCTTGGACCACTTCGACATCTGGGCATCGAAGAACCGGCGGAAGTCCTCCAGCGATCCTCCCACCGGCTCGACCCCTTGCTCGGCGAACGTCTTGCGTACGTCCGGCGCCTGCAATGCCTTGTTCAACTCGGCGTTCAGGCGCTCCACGATGGGGCGCGGCGTGCCCGCCGGCGCGGCCAGCCCGTACCAGACGGAAACTTCGAAACCGGGGTAACCCTGTTCAGCCATGGTCGGCACGTCCGGCGCCAGCGGCGAGCGCTTCGCGCTGGTGACACCCAGCGCGCGCATCTTGCCGGCCTTGATGTGCGGCAACACATTCGGCGTGTTGTCGAACATCGTGTCGACCTGGCCGCCCAGCAGATCCGTGACCATGGGCGCGCTGCCCTTGTACGGCACCTGCACCAGCTGGATGCCGGCTTCCTCCTGGAAGTAGGCCATGGTCAGATGATTCGACGTGCCGGTGCCCGCGGTGGCGTAGTTCAGCTTGCCGGGCTGCGCCTTGGCCCGCTTGACGAGGTCCGCCAGCGACTGCACGGGCGAGGACGCCTTCACCACCAGGAAATTCGGCGTCTGCGCGCCGACGATGATGGGCTCGAAATCCTTCCTCGCGTCATACGGCAGCTTGCGATACAGGAACTGGTTGGACACCAGGGGAAATCCGACGATGACCAGGGTGTAGCCATCCGGCGCCGCGCGGGCGCCTGCCTCCGTGCCGATCACCGTACCCGCTCCGGGTTTGTTCTCGACAATGAAAGGCTGCCCCATCGTCTCCTGCAGCTTCTTGGCGAAGATGCGCGCCATGGTGTCGTTGAAGCCGCCTGGCGTATACGGCACGATGATGCGCACGGCCTTGTCCGGATACCCGGCATGCGCCGCTCCCGTCATCGCGGCCGCGGACGCGGCCGTCAGTGCTGCCGTCGCCAGGTACTTCCCCAGTTTTTTTATCATCCTTGTCTCCACGTTTCTACGTTGTCATGCGCGAGCCTGCGCCATCCGGATACCGATGGCGCAGGCGCCGCGCCTTAGCGGCCAGGCTGCCCGCCGTCCAGCGGACGCGGCGCGACCACGCCGGCGTCCTGGTAAATGTGCTTCACTTCCGTGAAGTCGATCAGCGCGTCGTAGCCGTGCAGGCGGCCCAGGCCGCTGCGGCGGTAGCCGCCGGTCTCGGCTTCGGCATACAGCTTGTTGTGATCGTTGATCCATACCGTGCCGTTGCGCAGCGCCCGCGCCACGCGCATGGCGCGCGCCCCATCATGCGTCCATACGCTGGCCGACAAGCCGAACTCCGTATGGTTGGCCCGCGCGACCGCCTCGGCCTCGTCCTGGAATGTCTCCAGCACCAGCAAGGGCCCGAAGATTTCCTCCTGGATGAAGAAAGCACCGGTGTCGCGGTGCGCCACCAGCGATGGCGACATAAAGCAGCCCGCGGCCAGTTCGCCGCCCGGGCGTTGCGCCGCCAGCACGACTTCGTCGGCGCATTGCTGGGCCTGCTCCACGCGCGCCCAGACCTGCTCCCGCGCGGCCTCGTCGATCAGCGGCCCCATCTGGGCCTGCGGCTGCATGCCCGGACCCAGGCGGATCGCCGCGAGGGCATCCCGCAAGGCGCGTTTCATCGCGTCGTAGCGCGATGCGTGCACCAGTACCCGGCGCGCGGCGGTGCACTGCTGCCCCGAGATGATCGTCGCGGCGGCCGCCAGCCGGGGCGCGGCCCAGTCCGGGTCGATGTCCTCGAACACCAGGCAGCACGATTTGCCGCCCAGCTCCAGCGACAGCTTCTTCATCGTGGGCGCGGCCGCGGCCATGATGCGCTGCCCCACTTCGTTCGATCCGGTAAAGCTGATGACATCCACATCGGCGGAAGCCACCAGCGTCCGCGCCACGTCGCTGCCGGTCTCCGTCAGCATATTGACCACCCCGGCGGGGATATCCGCATCCTCGGCAAGCGCGGCGATGATGGCCGCGCTCAGGCCCGCCGTCTGCCATGCGGGCTTGACCACCACGCTGCAGCCGGCCGCCAATGCCGGGGCCAGGGCACGCACCAGCAGCACCGCCGGCGCATTCCAGGGGATGATCAGGCCGGCCACGCCGGCAGGCTCCTTGATCAAGGTGGAAAACACGCCGGGCTCCACTTCGAAAGCGTGCCCGGGGATGTAGCGCGCCAATCCGGCGTAGTACCTGATTTCCGAAATCGCCGCCGCGATCTCGCCGCGGGACTGCGCCAGGACCTTGCCGTTCTCGCGGGTCAGGGCTTGCGCCAGCGCGTCGGCCCGCGTTTCCATGCGATCGGCCCAGCGCAGCAACGCCATCTGCCGCACGCGCGGGCTTTGCGCCCAGGCTGTGGCGTCGAAGGCGCGGCGCGCGGCGGCGATGGCAGCGCGCGCGTCCGCCTCGCCGCTTTCGGCGAAGCTGCCTAAGGCCGTGCCGTCGGCGGGATCGCGACGTTGGCCGCTTTCACCGGCGGCTGCCCGCACCCATTGCCCGCCGATCAGGTTCCTGCTTTCGATATCAGCCATGTGTGTTGCTCGCTCAGACATACGCCGGGCCTTCGATGGCCGGATGCGCGGCGATAAAGGCGTCGTCGACCTCCACGCCGATACCGGGCTTGTCCGACGGACGAACGCAGCCGTCCGTATCGAGGGCGAAGGCGCGGTCCACCAGCGCGTCGCGGAACAGATTGCCCTTGGACACATCGGCCTCGAAGTATCCGGCGTTGTCGATGGCGGCGAGCACGTGCACGGTCGCCGCCATGTTGATACCGGTCATGGATGAATGGATATGGATGGGAAGCTTGCGCACCGACGCCATGGCGGCGATGCGCAGGGTCTCCGTGATACCGCCGGTTTTCGAAAGGTCCGGCTGCCATATCGTGACGATGCGCTCGTCGAACAGTCGCTCGAACTCGAAACGGGTGTAGTGGTTCTCGCCCGCCGCCAGCGGCAGCCGGCCGAAGCGGCGAGCCTGCGCGTAGCTGGCCGCGTCGTGCGCGGGAAACGGCTCTTCCAGCCAGCCGATGTTCAACTCGTCCAGCACCGGCATGACGGCACGCGCGTCGTCGACGCGGTAGGCGGCATTGGCATCCGTCAGGATGGCGATGTCCTCGCCCAGCGCCTCGCGCACGGCGCGCACCCGTGCAAGGTCGCGCTGCACGGTATCGCCCAGCCGCAGCTTGACGGCGCGGTAGCCCGCCTCGACATGGCGCCTGGCCTCCGCCGCCAGCGCTTGCGGATCCTGCCAGCCCAGGGCCACCCCGCCCGCATAGGCCGGAATCGCGCGCCGCGAACCGCCCAGCAGTCGGTAAAGCGGCCAGCCCACCGCCTTGCCGCGGATGTCCCACAAGGCCATATCCAGGCCGCTCATCGCGATGGCAGCGCCGGCGCCCAGGCCATGGCTGGCCAGCTGGCGTTCATAGATGCGCTGCCACACGCCCACGGTATCCGTGGCATCCATGCCCAGCACCATGGGCTTCAGGGCGCTGTTGATGAAGTGCGCCACGGTGGTGTGCGCGCGGCCGTGATGCGATTCGCCGTACCCGACCAGGCCGCCGGCCGTGGTCACCTTCACGATGACCGCGTCGCGCTTGACCGCCCGCCCCACGCCCAGCGTGACGCTGTTCTGCGCGGGCACGGGAAAAGAGACGGCATGGGCCTCGATGTCCCGTATCGCCAGCTCCGACGGCGAAGCCGATGCGCCCGGCTCGCGGTGGGTCTCCTGCATCCTCGTCTCCATTGCTTGTTTCTCGTGCCGTGCCGTTTACCGGCCGGTCGTGTGAAGAAAGTCTAGGGAGGCGGGTATATCAGGTCAATTAATCTTTAATGATCGTCGAAATCATTTTTTATGATGGTATGGGTATGCCGTCAGTTGCACTTACATCGATGTGGGGTCGGTCGCTCGTTTTTCCGCTGCCGCCCTTGCCTATGCAGCATCGCGATGGGCTACGCCTTGGAACATAAGCGTCGTTGATGGAAAACGGCTCGCTCCGCGTCCCCGGCAAGCTGTTGAACGGGTTCTCGACAGCCGGGCGGCAAGCTCCTATACTGAAAATAGACATCATGTCTGAAAACGAGGAGACAAATAAATGAGAATGTCGATACGGCAGGCGTGTGCCTGCCTGGCGAGCCTGTTGTCTATCCTGGGCGCCGGTACCGCACGCGCAGGCGATACCCTGCCCGAGTTGATCAAGGTCATCGTGCCTTTCTCTCCCGGCGCCAGCAACGATGTATTCGGCCGCGCCCTCAGCGCGCGGCTGTCCAAGGAACTGGGGGTGAACGTTATCGTCGAGAACAAGCCGGGAGCCGGCGGTGTCATAGGCGCCGCGGAAGTGGCGCGCGCCAGGCCCGATGGCGCCACGCTGCTGTTCTCGTCGGTGTCCTTCGTGACCAATGCCGCAACCCAGGAGAAGCTTCCGTACGACGCGCTCAAGTCGTTCGAGCCCGTTGCGGTGGTCGCGCGCGGCGCCATGGTCCTGGTGGTCGGCAAATCGACGCCGTACACCAGCGTGCCGCAGTTCATCAAGGACGCGAAAGCACGCCGCGGCAAGCTCAATTACGGTTCGGCCGGCATCGGATCGATCGGCCAGATGGGTGCCGAATTGCTGAACATGCAAACCGGCGCCGATATGGTCCACGTGCCCTACAAAGGCATTTCCAATGCGGTCACCGACATGATAGGCGGGCGCCTGGAATCCATGATCACCACGCCCGCATCGGTGAGCGGTCCCTTGCAGGCCAAGGAAATACGGGTATTGGGAACGACCTCCACCACCCGGTCCCGCTTCTTCCCAGACGTGCCGACGATCGCCGAAACCGTACCTGGCTATTCGGTGGATGTGTGGTGGGGCATCTACGCGCCGGCCGGAACTCCCGCGGCCTACGTGGACAAGCTTAACGCCGCCATCCGCAAGGTCAGCGCCGAACCCGACATGCGCGAACTCTTCGCGCGCGAGGCCACCGAACCGACCGACATGGACCGTAAACAAGCCACCGCCTACGTGGCATCCGAGCTGGCCAAGTGGCGCCGCCTGGCCAGCGAGCGCCATATCGTGGCGCACATGTAGATCATCCCCGCCCGTCCGCGCGTTCCGGCGGGCGCGGCGATCGCCGCCGCTCAGGAAGGGAGTTTGATCCCTTCGAGCTTGGCATAAGGCGGCGCATACATCGCGGCGTCTCCGCCCAGGTCGGCCGTCAGCCGGGCCGCGGCCTTCATCACCAGGGGCAGGGATTGATCGAACACCGCTTTATTGAAGCGGAACAGCGGTATACCCAGCGACACCGCGCAGACCAGGCGTTGCCTGACACCGAACACGGGGCAGGCGATCGCGGCGCTTTCGGACTCGCGCTCCGCCAGCGAGACCGCGTAGCCGGCCTTGCGGATTCGGTCGTAGACAGCGCCTTTTTCCCCGCCGAAGGCCAGCAGCACCTTGCCGGCGGCACCCTTGTACAAGTCGACGCGTTCGCCTTCGCGCACGTGCATCCTGACCGAACGCGGCTGCGCCATGCGATGCAGGCAGATCCGCTCGTCGTTTTCCCTTATGTAGATCGCCGCGGTTTCCTTGGTTTCGCGTATCAGTTCGCGCAGCACCGGCGCCGCGTAGTCCCATAAGCGGAAGGACTCCTGGTACAGCATGCCCAGGTAGAAGGGCGCGGGTCCGAGCCTATAGCGGCCGTCCTCGAGCCGCTTGATGAAGCGGAACTGTTCGAGCGATTCGCAAATGCGCAGGATGGTGCTGTGGTAGAGCCCGGTGGAATTCATCAGGTCGGTCAAGGTCATGCCTTCGACGCTGTCTTCGAATGCCATCAGGATGGACAAGGCCCGGTTGACGGACGCGACGCCCGCGTCGGCGGCTTTCGCCATGATTGACTCCTAGTTTCCGGTGTGGCTACGAGGCGCGGACCCCATATCGCCTGGATCCGTGAAAACGCACGGGGACGACGGAGGCGCGCGTTCCTGAAGCGACGGACATTGTATAGTCACCAAAATAGACGTCATGTCTATTTTCTTGGTAAGCTGGAAAAATGGAATCGACAACCACACATCACGCATCGCTCAAGCGCAAGGATTTCTCCGCCCAGGCGCAGGGCCCCCTGCGCGGGCTGCGCGTCATCGACCTATCGCGGCTGGTTGCAGGCAACATGCTGACGCTGCAGCTGGCGGATTTCGGCGCGGACGTCATCAAGGTGGAGCCGCGCAACGGGGACACCTTGCGGGCATTCAAAACCGCGGGCGTCGAAGCATTCTGGAAGGTCTATTGCCGCAATAAGCGCAGCGTATGCATCGACTTCCGGCATGCGACGGGCATCGATCTGCTGCGCCGCATGCTCGACAAGGCCGATGTGCTCGTTGAAAGCTTTCGTCCAGGCGTGCTCGAAGAGATGGGCCTGGCACCGGATACCCTGCATTCGAGCAACCCCCGCCTGGTGATCGTACGCATTTCAGGATGGGGGCAAACCGGCCCGTTCAAGCGGCGCCCGGGCTTCGGCACCCTGGTCGAGGGCTACTCCGGCTTTGCCAGCATGAACGGTTTCGCGGATCGCGAACCGGTTCTTCCCCCCATGTTCCTGGGCGATATGACCGCGGGCCTGTATGGCGCGAGCGCCGTCATGACCGCCCTGTGGGAAGTCAGGGTCAACGGCGGCAAAGGCCAGGAGATCGACCTTTCGCTGTTCGAGCCGATGATCTCGGTGCTGGGCCCGCAAGCCGCCAACTACCGCATCACGGGCAAGGTCAAGCCCCGCACCGGCAGCCGCTCCAGCACGACCGCGCCGCGCAATACCTACCGTACCGCCGACGGCCGTTGGGTCTGTGTGTCGACTTCCACGCAAACCATGGCGGCGCGCCTGTTCCGTGCCATCGGCCGTCCGGAAATGAACAGCGATCCACGCTACAGCAGCAATGTGGCCCGCCTGGAACATGTGGAGGAAGTCGACGCCATCGTGGCGGACTTCGTCGGACAGCGCACCCTGGACGAAAACCTGCGGGTATTCGAGGCGGCAGACGTGACGGTCGGCCCCATCCATGACGCGTCCGATCTGCTTTCGGACGGCTACGTCATCGCGCGCGAGAGCCTGATCGACGTGTGGGACGAAGCGCTGGGCTACATGCCCATGCACAACATCGTGCCGCGCCTTTCCGCCACCCCGGGCACCCTGCGCCGGCCGGCGCCGCGCAAGGGCCAGCACACCGCCGAATGCCTGACGGAACTGCTGGGTGAAATCGATCTGCGGCCGTTGGTCGATGACGGCGTCATCTTTCCCGAGGCGCCCCCGGCAGCCTGATTTGCTTAATGGAGACGATGGAATGAGCATGATAGGAAAACGCATCGCTTCTCCGGGCGCCTGGAAGGGCCCGGAGATCGACTGGACCAAGGAAGGCTTGCATGTGCTGTCCGACACCGAACAGCGCGAGATCGATCTGGCCCTCAGGCACCTGCTGGCGCAGGGCAACCTGGACTTCCCGGAAATCACCCCCGAGAACTTCCCGCTGGACAAGGTCGGCGAGCTGATGCGCGGCTTGCCGGAGCGCCTGCGCCACGGCCGCGGCTTTCTGATGCTGCGCGGCCTGAATCGCCAGGCGTATACCGATGACGACATGACGCGCATCTACTTCGGCCTGGGCTCGTATCTGGGCAAGCCCATGACGCAGTCCTACCTGGGCGATATTCTGGGCCACGTCATGGACGTGAGCGACTACGAACCGAAGTCGCGCGGCTACCGCAAGGGCGGCGGCCAGCTGATGCATACCGACTCCTGCGACATCATCGGCCTGATGTGCCTGCGTTCCGCCGTCTCGGGTGGTGACAGCCGCATCGCCAGCGCGCTGGCGGTGCACAACGAGATGGCCGAGCGCTACCCCGCACTGCTCGAGATCCTGGCGCGCGGGCTGTTCCTGAAGCGCACCGACGAAGACGGCCGCCGCGCCACGCGTACGTTCAGTGCCGAACGCGTGCCCTTCTTTCATGAAGAGAACGGCGAAGTCACCTGCTACCTGCCCACGGGCTACGCCCGCCTGGCGGAAAAAAGCGGTCAGTGCGGCTACACGCCGGAAGAATCCGAGGCGCTGTATCGCGTGCGCAAGGTCGCCGCCTCGCCGGAACTATATCTGGACATGGGTTTCAAGGAAGGCGATATCCAGTTCCTGAACAACCGCATGATGGTGCACGGCCGCACCGACTACGTCGATGCCAAGCCGCTGGAGCAGCGTCGGCATCTGCTGCGCCTGTGGTTCGAAGTGCCGAGCTGGCCCGCCATGCCGCAAAAGCAGGTTTTCCACACGGCCGAAGACCGGCGCCTGTGGAGCCAATACCGCAAGCCCCTGATCGAGTTGCCGTCCATTCATTATCAGATGCTGCTGGAAGGCAAGCTCGGCGAGATGGTGGAGTAAGCCATGCCCGGCATTGCCGGCGCACTCGATCGAGCAGCCGGCAATGCCGCCTTCCCATGCGCTTTCAGACAAAAGCGCGGCGGGCCGTCCTGGCCTGCCGCGCTCAACCGCCTGGAGCGCCGCCGGCGGCGCTCCGCCGGTGGGGGCCTTTTAAATAACGTACAGATCCACGTACTCGTGGACCGGCATGGCTTCCAGCTTCTTCTGGTCGAGCGACACGTCCAGGATGCGGTTTTGCTGCCGCGCCGGGAACTGGCGGGCCAGATTGGTGCGGAACTTGCCCTCCAGCAACGGGATGCCGTCCTGGCGGCGGCGCCGGTGCCCGATGGGATACTCGCACACCACTTCGCCCAGCGTGCTGCCGTCGTCGAACTCGATGGTCAGCGCGTTGGCGATCGAGCGC